>DASTWJ010000053.1:0-6680 GCA_035776695.1 Bacilli bacterium | reverse complement strand
TTCGTGCGCCCGTTGAACGACTTGGCGAATATCTTCAACCTGTTGCAGTCCGGCGTGGCCGGGGCGGAGCGGGTGTTTGAGGTGCTTGACGAACAGGAGGAGCCGGAAGACCGTCCCGATGCGGTGGAATTGGTCAATCCGCGGGGGCATGTCGTGTTTGAGAACGTCAGCTTCGGGTATCGCCCGGATGTGCCGATCTTGCAAAACGTCTCTTTCGAATCGGAAGCGGGCAGTTCCACGGCGCTGGTCGGGCCGACGGGGGCGGGGAAGACGACGGTCGTCAACCTGTTGACGCGGTTCTATGACGTGACGGACGGGACGATCTATCTGGATGGGCGCGACATTCGCGACTATACGCGGGACAGCTTGCGGCGGTGTTTCGGGATCGTGTTGCAGGACACGTATCTTTTTTCCGGAACGATCAAGGAGAACATCAAGTACGGGAACCCTGCTGCGGGGGATGAGGATGTGGTGACCGCCGCGAAGATGGCGAATGCACACGTGTTCATCAAGCGCCTCCCCCAAGGCTATGAGACGGAGCTGTCCGAGAACGGGGGCAACCTGAGCCAAGGGCAAAGGCAGTTGCTGGCGATCGCACGGGCGATTTTGGCCAAACCGTCGCTGTTGATCCTCGATGAAGCGACGAGCAGCATCGACACGCGGACGGAGTTGCATATCCAGGAAGCGTTGTTGCAGATCATGCAGGGGCGCACGAGCTTCATCATCGCCCACCGCCTGAACACGATCCGCGACGCCGATCGGATTATGGTGGTCGAGAAGGGACAGATCGTGGAGCAGGGCAGTCATGAGCAGTTGATGGCGGAGGAAGGGCGGTACTATCGGCTGTTTGTGAACCAGTTTAAGAATGTGGAGGGTGCGTTATGACACAAGAAGTCGCAAAGACACAAGAATTTTTACAAGCGGTGGGAAAAGGGGAGGTGGAGACGGTTCGTCGGATGTTGGAGGCGAGCCCGGAGTTGTTGCAACTGCGAGTGAAGACGGGGCAATCTCCTGTGTTGACGGCGATCTATCACGGGCAGCAACAGGCGTTGCAGGTGTTGTTGGACGCGGGTGTGGAGCTGGATGTGTTTGAGGCGGCGGCTGTCGGGGATGCGGCTCGTGTGCGTGAGCTGGTCGGTGCCGAGAGTGCGTTGGTGGAGGCGTTTGGCAACGACGGCTTCACGGCGCTCGGGCTGGCGGCGTTCTTAGGGCATGAAGAGATCGTTGAGTATCTGTTGGAGCAGGGGGCGCCGGTGAACGAAGCGTCGCGCAACCCGTTTCAAGTGATGCCGCTGCATTCCGCCGTAGCGCGTGGTAGCGTGCGGATCGCCGAGATGCTGTTGCAAGCGGGCGCACAGGTCAACGCCAAGCAGGAGTCGGGGTTTACGCCGATGCATGAAGCGGCTCTACAAGGCAACGTGGAGATGGCGAACCTGTTGCTCGCTCATGGGGCGGATGCTTCTCTGCGGAAAGACGACGGGGAGACGCCGCTGGATGTGGCGCTGGCGAAGGACAAGCAAGAGGTCGTCGAGCTGTTGAAGGGGTAGAGGCGGATTCGGGTATGGAAGAAGTCAATAAGCGCTAACACAAAATGGAATCCCTGTCGATGAGCGGAAGGACTACTCCTAGGGGTTCTTTTTTGTTTATACTAGAGGGAGTTATGTGCATCGGTTTGGTGGTCGGCGCGTTGGGGGAGCAGGCTCATATAGGTACAGGTGTGGATCTGCCCGTTTCCGTCGACCAGTTGGATCTGATTGATCGGGGTGTGCGGATGATGGCGCTCGAGGTAGGCGAGGAGCAGTTCGTCGTCCGCTTGGTCTTCGAGCACGCCGAGTTCTTCGGCGAATTCGACGTCGGAGTGGCGGGAGAGGTAGAGGGTCAGGACGAAGCCGTCCTCCGTTTCGCGCAGGTATTCGTGGATGATGCGGAGCATGGCGGGCACCTCGCTTTGTCTTGTCCGGTAGGAGATCGGCAGTATCTAGTATGGACGGGAGGCGTTCGGTTCATGAACGAGCAGACGAGGGAATTTGTGCGGTTGTTCAATGAGGAGCGGGATTTCTACGAGTGTCACGAGCTGTTTGAACTGGCGTGGAAGGCGGAGACGGAGGAGCCGTTGAAGTCTTTTTACAAAGCGATGGTGCAGGTGGCGACGGCGCAGTTTAAGCTCAACCAAGGGTATATGAACGGATTTCGCAAGTTGTATGGTTTTTGCATCGAGGTGCTTGAGGCGTTGCCGCCCGTGTATCAAGGCATCGACATGGTGACGCTGCGCAAGGAGTTCGGCGAGCAGTTGGACCGCCTGCCGCAGGAGGCTTATATTGAAAAAGGAACTTATCAGGAACACGACGTAGCGTATTTGACGTTGAAGGTTGTCGAGTAGACGAGGCATTCGTGCCATGATCGGTCACTCAGGCAAGGCTGATGCGGTACTGGCACTTCATTTTTTCCAAAAAGGTTCGTGGTGAGAGGAGGCGTGGCAGATGCGGAGTCTGCGCGATCGGCTGAAAAGCTACAAAAAAGACATGTCGAACGAAGTGGCGTCCGCACTGGAAACGGCCGTCGAAGAGGTTGAAACCGAATCACAGGAGCGACCCGAGCATGTGATCGAGGCGGTCGTGCCGGGGCGTGAGGAGATGACCCCCTACGGCCCGTGCTATGTACGCGACCTGCGCTTCGATGTGCTCACGTCGCATGGGCATTATCCCCTTGCCCGCACGCGTCAATTGCCGCTCGACGTGTTGCAAAAGGTGTGCAAGGTCAAGGGGGCGGATGCCGATGTGATGGGCTGGCACGAGGTCTGCTTCTTCGACACGGAGACAACGGGGCTTGGCTCGGGCGCGGGGAATTTTATCTTCCTGTTTGGCATCGGGTTTTATGAGGAGGATGAGTTTGTCGTCCGCCAGTATTTCCTGCGTTCGTATGCGGAGGAGCGGGCGGTGCTGTGGGCGTTGGGTCAGTTGCTGGAGCGCTTTCGTGGCATGGTGTCATTTAATGGCAAGGGGTTTGACTGGAAGCTGTTGGAGACGCGCTACACTTTGTCGCGGATGGAGTTGACGCCGGTGCAGCACCTCGACTTGCTGCCACCTGCCCGCCGCTTGTGGAAAAAGGTGCTTGCCAACTGCAAGCTGATCACCTTGGAGCAGGAGGTGCTCGGCTTTGCGCGGGTCGATGACACGCCGGGCAAGTTGGCGCCGGAGTTGTATTTTGCCTACCAGACGGACGGGGATGCCAGACGGCTGGCCGGGATGTTTACGCACAACGTCCACGACATCCTGACGCTGGCGACGTTGGCGGCGCATATCGGGTGGCTGGTCGAGGAGCCATTGCAGGCGGCGACGCATCCGGAGGAGCTGTTCGGTCTGTCGCGCTGGTATGAGGAGTGGGCGCAGGGCGAGTTTACGGAAGCCTGCCTCGTCAAAGTCGCGGAGTTCGACGAGCAGGAGGAGTATGCGCGGGAGGCGGTGTGGAAGCTGTCTCTGCACTACAAGCGGCTCGGCAAGCATGAGCAGGCAGCACTCCTCTGGCACGACCTGCTCGACGGCGGTGCGTTGTGGCGCACGGCTCCGCGGGTGGAGTTGGCGAAGTATTACGAGCACAAAGTCAAAGATTACGAGCGAGCTTTGCGGATGACCGACGAGACGATCTTGCTCCTGCAGGAGAAGAAACTGATGATGCGCACCTTGCTCGTTGAACACGAACTGGCGGAGTTGTCCCACCGCCGAGCGCGTTTGTTGCGAAAGTTAGGTGTGGGCTAGGCGACTCAGGTGTGGGAAAAAGGTTGTCACGAATGGTTTGGCGAAATTGTTGAGACAATGGAAGAGGACAACAACTGCACGCTGAAAGCTGAAAAAGGAGTGGGGACAGATGATCATCATTCATGCTTCGCTGAAGGTCAAAGCGGAAAAACGCGAGGCGTTTCTGGAAATGGTAGGGCCGTTGGTGGCCGGTTCGACGGCGGAGGAAGGCAACATCTCGTACCAGTTGTTTGAGCAAGTGGGGCAGCCGAACTCGTTTATCGTCGTGGAAGAATGGAAAGACCAAGCGGCCGTCGATTTTCACAACAACACGCCGCATTTCAAGACGTATCGAGAACAGGCGGGGGGGATGCTGTCAGAGCCACCGTCGGTCCAGTTGTTCGAGGCGACGAAGCTGGATAGATAAATATTCTCTGTTAAGACAGGCTACTGCAAACTAACTTGCGGTAGCCTTTTTGCGCGTGAATAAACTATTGAGAAAGTGAATAAAAACAAAATCGATTCGTGTAATGGAGGTTGGAAGAGAGAGGGTGTTAAATTAATACATTAAATAAAATTTATAACCTAGAAGGGATTGATTCCCGATTGTCGAATATCATTGAATCATCCCGAATGCGGGAGAATCTTTAGAAAATAAATGGTAGAGCGGGGGTACACGTCGCATGCTAAAACCGGTAAAAGATCAGGCTCGCGTCTTCGCGCATGGTGAAATCGACATCTCAACTGTCCACCATCTGCTTGAATTGATTGAAGCCTGTGATAACACATTGGTGACTCTTGATTGTAAAGGAATCGAATTTATCGATTCGACCGGCATCGGATTGCTGTTACGTAAAAAAATGGAGATGTACGAAACCGGACGTGATCTTGTTTTCGTCGAAATTCCGAAGCACGTGAGTGATGTTTTTGAGGAGATGGGGATCTTTCAAATACTCGAAGAATTCAAGGGGATGTAAACATTGAGAACAAACGAGTTGCAACATCGATTCTTCGAGTATTTGGAAACAGTACCGGGTGCGACGGAAGAATTAGTAGCCGCACAAAAAATTCAACAGTTGTTGTTACAAGACGACCTCCCAATCAACCAAGGCTTAACTGTTGCAGGGGTTTCCATTCCAGCCTATCAACTGAGTGGAGATTACTACGATTTTATTACAGATGATGAAAGACAACGGGTGTGGGTGCTGATTGGCGACGTCATGGGAAAAGGTATCCCAGCTGCTTTGATCATGGTTATGTTGCGCGCGACGGTGCGATGTCTCGTCTCCGTCTCCGATTCACCTGGGGAGCTCTTGAGCAAATTGAATAATTTATTGCTTAAAGATTTGACCCGCCTGAAAGCTTTCTCAAGCTTATTTTGTGGGTATTATGACGAGCCGTCTTCCTTGTTTTATTTTGCTACGGCCGGGCACCCCAATCCCGTTTATTATTCGGCAAAAAAAAACTCGATCCGGAAGTTGGAAGCCAAAGGGACAATCATCGGCATTCTAAAAGATCGTATCTATCAAAATCATTCGCTTCCCTTAGCCAAAGGAGATCTGCTCCTGCTCTGTACAGATGGTGTACTAGAGGCAGTTGACAAAAATAATTTACAAGTAAGCTACGAAATGGTGATGGACTTGATCATGAAACACAAAGACAACTCCTTGCAGCACTTGATTGAACAGATCATCGAGGGGATCAACTGTGGGACAGATCAATTTAGGCGAGACGATGTAACGATCGCGGCCGTGCGATGTGAAGAAGAAGGAGGTAACGACTGATGGAAGTAAAGGTCTTGATGATGCGAGCCAAAACGGCGAGAGACGCTTTGCTTCAAGCTTCCAAACAACTGCAGGTTCCGTTAGAAACACTTCGAGCCCATTTACTGGAAGAGGGACGGCGCAGCTTTTTTCGACCTCGGACCAATCTGTATCAAATCACCGAAAAGCAAGTTGAGCCACAGACCGTCGAGGAGATGTCAGAGATGGCAGAAAGGCACGGACTTCCAGCGGAACCGCTTTCGACGGATCGGACGACAGGATTGATCTGGGTGCGAGACGGACAAGTGTCTTGTAGCGAAGACAAATATTATCTGCCATTTCTTTCTCCTTGTCCAGGTCTTGATGTTCGGGTGAACGGAAAAAGCATCAACGGACCGACGATCGTATCGGAAAGCGACATCGTCGAAGTGGAACCGATCTTTGAACTGGTCGAAACGACAATCTCCGTGGAGCTGTCGGAAGATTTGATGCAGGCGATTCTTGAAATTCGGCACGGATACAAACTCTTTCGTTCCGTAAAAGATCAGGAGCCGGCTCAGGAACTGATATTAGAGGTTGAGGAATCCAAAATCAAAAACCCGCCCGTCACCCCTGAGCTGATTTATGAGCATTTGGCAAGACGTGGAATTGTTCATGGGTTTGACGATCAACAAATTCGAACCGCTTGCCAAAGTCAAGAAGATATCTGCTGCGTAATCGCCCAAGGTACGGCAACGATTGCAGGGATTGATGGGGAGATCGAACTGTATGTCAACAAGAAGCATGCCCAACACGCGGTTCTGAGCCGATCGGACCTCGCATTGTGGAAGGAGATCGTCAGCCAGTATACGGTATCTCCGGGTGAGGTCATCGGGGTCGTGGTTCCTCCAGTTCCCGGCAAGGAGGGCATCAACGTATTGGGAGATGTAATTCCGCCAACTGTCGGAAGAGAAGTGCAGATCGTAGCAGGTCACGGTGTGGAAGTCATCGGTGAGCCACGGAAAATCGTAGCGATCCAAGCAGGGCGCGTCGAAGTGGAGCATCTTCACGAGAATACGTATCGCCTATCGATTGTGCAACAGTACGTTCACACGGGGGCTGTCAATCTGACCACCGGGCCGATCCGATTCAAAGGTGACGTGTTTATCCTCGGTGATGTAGAGGAAGGCATGACGGTTGAAGC
>DASTWJ010000052.1:0-8706 GCA_035776695.1 Bacilli bacterium | reverse complement strand
GACGCCCTGTTCGATGCCGAAGCGGATGTCGGCGATGTCTTTTTCGGTGACGCTGGGAATGCGTAGCTTCACGCCGGGGGCGTTGATGCCCTTGCGGTTTTTCAAGGTACCGCCGTTGACGATGTGGCAGTGGATCTCGGTGCCTTCGATCTTTTCGACGACCAGCCCGATCAGGCCGTCGTCGATCAGCAGGCGCGAACCGGGTTGCACGTCTTCCGGCAGCCCTTCATAGGAGATCGAGATGCGATCCGCGTCCCCGAGTTCGATCTGTTCGGTGGTCAGGATGATCTTCCCGTCGTTTTTCAGTTCGACGGCGCCGTCCTTGACCATCCCGGTGCGGATCTTCGGGCCTTTGATGTCGAGCATGATCGCGACGTTCTTGTTCACTTCGCCCGCCGCTTGGCGGATGTTGCGAATGCGTGCGGCATGCTCCTCGTATGTACCATGAGAAAAATTCAATCGTGCGACGTCCATGCCGTTTTGGATCAGTTGCTTCAACTTCTCAACCGATTCGCTGGCCGGGCCGATCGTGCAGACGATTTTCGTTCTGCGCATGGGATTCCCTCCTCTGTTTACGGTTCGTAGGTATGTGTGTATGAATGGCGATTAGATCGAAAGCACGTTGGCCAAGTCGTAGAGCGACATATCCGGCTCACGCGGGGTGTTCAAAGCTTCGGTGATGTCTGTCGCTTTCAGCTTGCCGCCGACGATGCCGACCATCTGTGCTTGAGCGCCCCGCAGCAACAGGTCGACCGCATAGCCGCCCATCTTGCTGGCGATGGTGCGGTCAAAAGCGGTCGGCGAACCGCCGCGCTGGATATACCCGAGCACGGTGACGCGGGTTTCCATCCCGGTCAACTCCCGAATCACTTCGCCAATCGAGAAGCCTTTCCCTGCCCCTTCGGCGACGAGGATGATCGAATGTTTCTTGCCGCGGGCTTGTCCGCGTTGCAGTTTGTCGACGATCTGGAGGATGTCATACTTCGCCTCGGGGATCAGGACCGATTCGGCACCGCCGGAGACGCCGGCCCACAAGGCGATATCCCCCGCGTTGCGACCCATCACCTCGATGATATAGGTGCGCTCATGCGACGTGGCGGTGTCACGGATCTTGTCGATCGCATCGATGACCGTGTTCACCGCCGTGTCAAATCCGATCGTGTGGTCGGTGCAGGGAATGTCATTGTCGATCGTACCGGGCAGGCCGATCGTGGCGATGCCCATGTCGGCCAACAGCTTCGCACCGCGAAAAGAGCCATCGCCGCCGATGACGATCAGCCCGTCGATGTTGTGATCACGCAGCCGGTCGAACGCTTTTTGCCGACCCGCTTCCGTCTTGAATTCTTCCGAACGGGCGGTGTGGAGCACGGTGCCGCCGCGATGGATGATGTCGGCGACCGACCCGAGATCCATCGGCCCGATCTCCCCGGCCATCAACCCTTGGTAGCCTCGTCGAATGCCGGCGACTTCCAACCCGTGGTAGATGCCGGAACGCACGACAGCCCGAATCGCCGCGTTCATCCCCGGCGCATCGCCGCCGCTGGTAAGCACCCCGATTTTTTTCATGGCCCATCGCCTCCTTGTTTCTACTGACACATCTCGTCCCTCGGGACATTATAAGTCCCTGTTATGTACAAAAAGAATGTGCTCGTAGGAACGAGCACACCTTGGGTGTGAACACCGTTCCAAGTCCTGACAGACCTAGATACAGTGTTCACTGTGAGGGGAGGCACTATTCATGTTGCGTCGGGTCGGTGTAGTGCCCCATTTTGCGGAATTTCTGATAGCGCTGCTCGACCAGCACATCGTGCGGGATCTCCCGTACGGAATCGAGTGCGGCCACCAGCACCTCTTTGACGTTGGCAACCGTCGCGTCGAGGTCTTTGTGCGCCCCGCCCTGCGGTTCCGGGACGACCCCATCGACCACGCCGAACTCGTAGATATGGTTCGCGGTGATCTTCATCGTCTCGGCTGCGCGTTGCGCTTGGGCGGCATCCTTCCAGAGCAGGGCGGCCGCCCCTTCCGGCGAGATAACGCCGTAGATCGAGTTCTCCAGCATGTAGACGCGGTCCGCTACGCCCAGCGCCAACGCGCCGCCGGAACCGCCTTCGCCGGTGACGAACGAGATGATCGGCGTTTTCAACTTCGCCATCTCGATCAGGTTGCGGGCGATCGCTTCCGATACGCCGCGCTCTTCCGATTCGATCCCCGGATAAGCGCCCGGGGTGTCGATGAAGCAGATCACCGGACGACCGAACTTCTCCGCCTGCTTCATCAGACGAAGCGCTTTGCGGTAGCCTTCCGGAAACGGCATGCCCCAGCGACGGGCGATGTTTTCCTTGGTGTCGCGGCCTTTTTGGTGACCGATGACGGTGACCGGGATGCCGTTGAGCTTGGCGATGCCCCCGACGATCGCAGCGTCGTCACCGAAGTTGCGGTCGCCATGCAGTTCGAGAAAATCGGTACACATGCCCTTGATGTAATCCAAGGTGGTCGGACGCTCCGAATGACGTGCCATATGGGTGCGTTGCCACGGAGTCAGCTCGCCGTAGATGTTCGCGGCAAGCGTCTTCGCTTTCGCTTCCAACTTGGCGATCTCGTCCGTGAAGTCCAAGTTGCTGTCTTGGGAGAATTTTCTCAGTTCTTCGATCTTTTTCTGCAGTTCGAGCAGCGGTTTCTCAAACATCAGATCATTCGCCACGGCTGCCACCTCCATGCAGTTCCAACAAGGTCGTCAGTTCCGTTCGCATCTCGCGGCGATGAACGATGCGGTCGATCATACCGTGCTTGAGAGCAAATTCAGCCGTTTGGAAATCGTCCGGCAGTTTCTGACGAATCGTCTGTTCGATGATGCGGCGACCGGCAAATCCGATCAGAGCACCCGGCTCGGCGAGGTTGATGTCGCCTTGCATCGCAAACGATGCGGAGACGCCACCGGTCGTCGGGTAGGTGTTGATCGCGATGTACAGAATGCCCGCTTCATCGAGCTTGGACAGCGCGGCGGAGACTTTCGCCATCTGCATCAGCGAGAAGATGCCTTCTTGCATCCGCGCCCCGCCCGATGCGGTAAATACAATCAACGGGTAGCGCTTGGCCAGCGCGTATTCCGCAGCCCGAGCCAGCTTCTCGCCGACGGCCGAACCCATCGAGCCGATGAAGTGGGTGGAGTCCATCACTCCGACCACCACCGGATAGCCGCCGATCGTACCTTCGCCGGTCGCGACCGCTTCCTTGGTCCCCGTCTTTTTCTGTTCGCGCTCGATCTTCGCCGGATAGTCGGGGAAGTTCAGCGGGTCGGCTGCTGCCAACTCTTTGTCAAACTCAAAGAAACGACCCTCATCCAGCGTAGCCGCCATCCGTTCGAGGGCGTTCATCGGATAATGGTAGTCGCACTTCGGGCAGATCCTCTGGTTTTTCTCCAGTTCTTTGGTAAACGTCATCTCGCCGCAGTTCTTGCATTTGGTCATCAAGCCTTCGGGTACGGCGACTTCCGGCGAATCGACCGGTTTGGTACGACCCAGTCGCTCGGCGACGTCCTGCGACGTCAACGTGGCATATCTGGGCTTGCGTTTATGAAAAATGTCTTTTAGCACATTCTCACCTCATTTAGTACGTTAGCGATGTGAGGAATGCAAGATGTCTTTGAGCACTTCTTGCACTTCATCCAGCTCCGTCTCCGGAACGAGGATCTCGAACTGTTGCTTCGCTAGGTTGGTTTGGTTTAGCTTGACGAGGAAGCCCTCTTCCGACAGCCTGTCCTGTATGCGCTCAGCCGTTTTGGAATTGGGGGCGATATAGATCACAGTCCACATAGGAAAGCTCCTTTCGCCTGCAAAGTCGTGCCCTAAATTTGGACTCATCATATCACAGGACACGGAATAGCCGCAAGAAACGGGCGTCCCGTCAGGCGGTCGGCGCCTGTTCCAACGAGCACATGGTGCGCGCTTTTTCGGCAACCGCATCCGGGTTGACCTGTACGCGGGCCACGCCGGTCTCCATCGCCGCACGGGCGACGGCCGCCGCCACATTCGGTGCGACGCGCGGGTCGAACGGGCGCGGGATGACATAGTCGGGGGAGAGTTCGCTCTCCTCGATCAGATTGGCGATCGCATAAGCGGCGGCGATCTTCATTTCTTCGTTGATCGCTCTCGACCGCGTGTCGAGCGCACCGCGGAAGATGCCGGGGAACGCCAAGACGTTGTTGACTTGGTTCGGGAAATCGGAACGGCCTGTCCCCACCACTTTCGCGCCCGCCGCCTTCGCATCGTCCGGCACGATCTCCGGATCGGGGTTGGCCATCGCGAAGATGATCGGGTCGCGGTTCATCGACCGCACCATGTCTTCGGTGACGGCGTTGGCGACGGAGACGCCGATAAACACGTCCGCATCGACCATCACTTCCTCAAGCGTGCCGGAGACGCGCTCATGGTTGGTGTTTTTCGCGATCAGTTCCTTGACGGGGTTCATGCCTTCGAGGCGCCCTTCGTAGATCGCGCCTTTCGTGTCGCACATGATGACATGCCTGACTCCCATCGAGAGCAGCAGCTTGATGATCGCAATGCCGGCCGCTCCGGCGCCGTTGGCGACGACGCGGATGTCCTGCATGCGCTTGTCGACCACTTTCAGCGCGTTGATCAGACCGGCCAGCGTCACGATCGCCGTGCCGTGCTGGTCATCGTGAAAAACGGGAATGTCCAATTCGCGCTTGAGCCGTTCTTCGACGGTGAAGCAAGCGGGAGCCGCGATGTCTTCCAAATTGATGCCGCCAAACGTCGGCTCCAGCAGTTTCACCGTGCGGATGATCTCTTCGACATCGGTGGTGTTCAGACAAATCGGCACCGCGTCCACGCCGGCGAACGACTTGAACAGCACCGCTTTGCCCTCCATCACCGGGATGGCGGCGTGCGGGCCGATGTTCCCCAGCCCGAGCACCGCCGTGCCATCGGAGACGACGGCGACCATGTTGCCTTTGGCTGTATAGTCGTAAACACGCTCCGTTGCTTTGTGGATTTCCTTACAAGGTTCGGCTACACCGGGGCTGTACGCGAGGCTGAGGTCTTTGGCGTTGGCGACAGGTACCTTCGCCTCGATCGTCAGCTTGCCCTGGTGCGTGCGATGCAGGTCCAGTGCTTCTTCTCGCAACGACACGTTCCACTCACTCCTTTTGTTCCGCGATTATTGTATCATGTGTTCTCGTGTTTTGTTGACTGAACGGGTCAGATTAGAATAAGAAAAGTTCAGCTGCCCTAAGATTTAGCACGATGGGCGATCCGTGCAGATGCGGCGGCGGCCACTCCGGCCACCAAATCATCCAAGAAAACGTGAATTCCGTTTCGCTTGTTGTTTAGTTTCGCGATGATGCCCATTTTTTCCTTGTCCAAATAGCCAAAAGATGTCAGTCCGATCGAACCATAGACGTTGGTGATGCCAAGCGCCAGGATTTCATCGACGCCATATAGGGGTTCATCCGTCTCCATGATCGACTGCAACGGATCGGGCAGTTGCTTTTGTTCGGCCAACACGTCAAGGGCAATGCCGGTGTACAAGGCGTATTGCACCTCGCGTTTGGCCAGAACGCGCATGACGCTGACGACGCACGGTTCGCGCTCCAAGTCGGGGTGATACGGCTTTTGCAACGTGTACACGATCTCCACGATGTCCTCGACGGTAACACCGCGCGTTTCCAATAGTTTGATGATTTCACTCGCCATCTCGTTATGACCTCCTCGTGTGCCCCGTAAAAGAAGAGATAATAACACGATATGTGCAAGTGCCCAGAGCGATGACTGCCTTTGTCGCCTAGTGCGCTTTTTGTACGACCGACCCGCTCCCCAAGATCCGCTCCACCGCTTGGAGAAAAGCGGGCGTGACCTGTACGGCGTAACGCTCGGACAGAGCGCGGGCTTGGCGGGTGGCGGTGTAGAAAAGAAGCACGGGAACGGGGCCGCGATGGTGAGCCAGCACCTGTTGCAAGTCGTGCAGCCGCGCTTCGTCCTCCGGGCGGATGCGCAGGTAGACGACGGGGCGACCGGCTGGTGCAGGCGAAGGCGCATCGGCTTGCGGCGTCTGCGGCGGCTCTTGGTCAGCCGGCAAGCCCACGTCCGCATCCGGCTCCAGCACTTGCAGCCGCTCGGCGATCAGTTTCACCGTGTCTTCGCGGTGTTGCACCTTGCCTTTGACCACGAACACCGCCTCTTCCGCCACCAGCGCCTGAAAGCGTTTGAACGTTTCGGGAAAAAGCACCGTTTCCAAGAAGCCGGTCGAGTCTTCCAGATCGAGAAACGCCATCTGCGTTCCTTTTTTCGTGTGAATCTTCTTCAGGGTGCGCACTTGACCTGCGACGGTCACTTGCGCCCCGTCAGGCAACTCCGTCAGCTCGCTGATCCGCTTGTCGGCCATGCGTTCCATCTGCAACCGATAGGGCTTGAGCGGCGAGCCGGTGACGTACAGCCCCAGGTGTTCTTTTTCCAGCTCCAAGCGTTCGCGCTCGGGGTAGTCGCTGACGGGCGGGAGTTCGAACGTCTTGTTCGCCTGTGCTTGCGGGTCGTTCTCCTCCATCATCCCAAACAGGTTCATCTGGTTGTCGTCGTGCTCGCGTTGGTGCAAGCGGCCTTTCTCCGCCGTCTCCTCCAAGGCGGTGAGCATGGCGCGGCGGTTTGCGTGGACCGCATCGAACGCGCCGGAGCGGATCAGGGATTCGATCGCCTTCTTGTTGCAGGCACGGGCATCGACGCGTTCACAGAATTGTTGGATGTCGGGGAACGCGCCGCCCGTGTGCCGCGCCTTGATCAGCGCCTGGATCGCGGCGACCCCGACGTTTTTGATCGCGAGCAGGCCGAATCGCACCTTGCCGTCCTCCACGGTGAAACGATAGGAGCTGTGGTTGACGTCGGGCGGCAGGACTTCGATGCCCATCTTGCGGCAGTCGTCGACGTACTGCGCGACTTTGTGGTGCGACATCATCACCGACGTGAGCAACGACGCCATGTAGGCGGCCGGGTGGTTCGCCTTCAGGTAGCAGGTGCGGTAGGCGAGCACGGCGTAGGCGGCGGCGTGGGCGCGGTTGAAGCCGTAGTCGGCGAAGCGCACGATCAAGTCATACACCTCGTGGGCGAGCTGTTCGGAGTAGCCTTTGTCCAAGGCGCCCGCTACGAAGATCGCCCGTTGTTCGTCGAGGACTTCGCGCTTCTTCTTGCCCACGGCGCGGCGCAACAGATCGGCTTGCCCGAGGGAAAAGCCCGCCATCACGGACGCGATCTGCATGATCTGTTCTTGGTAGACGATGACGCCATACGTATCTTCGAGAATCGGTTTCAGGTCGGGATGCGGGTAGCGCACGGGGACCTCGCCGTGCTTGGCTTTGATAAATGTCGGGATGTTCTCCATCGGGCCCGGGCGATTTAATGAAACGACAGCTATGATATCTTCAAAGTTTGATGGATTCAAATCTCTAAGAAGTTGTTTTACAAAACTTGATTCGAGTTGAAAGCAGCCGTCGGTGTCCCCTCTTTTGAGCAGGCGGAACGTCAGCGGGTCATCCATGTCCATACGGGCAAAGTCGATCCGCTTCCCTTCCGTTTCCGTGACCGTCTGGATCGTCTGGTCGATCAGGCTCAGATAGCGCAGGCCGAGGAAGTCCATCTTGAGCAAGCCGACATCTTCGAGCCCTTCCATTGAGTACTGGGTGAGCACGCCGCCTTCCGCGCCGCGTTGGAGCGGCACGTATTCGGTCAGCGGTTCTTTGGAAATCACCACGCCCGCCGCATGGATCGAGGTGTGGCGCGGGAGCCCTTCGATGGAGCGGGCGGTGTCGACCAGCTTCTTGACGGTGAAATCGCCGTCGTACAGCGCTTTGAACTCGGGGTCTTGCAACGCTTTTTCAATCGTGACACCAAGGAAATGCGGCACCAGTTTCGCCGTGCGATCGATCACTTGCGCGGGCAGATGGAGGACGCGTCCGACATCGCGGATGGCGGCGCGGGCGGCCATCGTTCCGTAGGTGACGATCTGGGCGACGCGGTCGGTGCCGTACTTGGCGGTGACATACTCGATCACTTCGCCGCGCCGCTCAAATTCGAAGTCGATGTCGATATCGGGCATCGAGACCCGCTCGGGGTTGAGAAAGCGTTGAAACAGCAAGTTGTACCGAATCGGATCGACGTCGGTGATGCGCAGGACGTAAGCGACGAGCGACCCGGCGGCCGAACCCCGCCCCGGTCCGGTGGAGATGCCGTTTTCGTGTGCGAACCGCATGAAGTCCCAGACGATCAGAAAATACCCGGCAAATCCCATCTTGCCGATCACGTCGAGCTCATAGTGCAGCCGCTCCCAGACTTCGGGGGTCGGTTCGGCGTACCTCGCCAAGACCCCTTTTTCACAAAGGTGGGCGAGGTAAGAGGTCTCGGTGAACCCCGGCGGCAGGTCGAAGGCGGGCAGGTGGTTTTCGTTGAGGTTCAACTCGACTTGGCAGCGATCGGCGATCTGCTTCGCGTTGTAGATCGCTTCCGGCAGATGAGCGAACAGGGCGTTCATCTCTTCGCCGGACTTGAGCCAGTATTCGCTGCTCGGCAGGCGCGGGCGGTCCTGTTCGTCGACGGTGCGCCCTTCGCGGATGCAGGCGAGCACGTCTTGGGCGGGCGCGTCCTGTTTGTGCAGGTAGTAGACATCGTTGGTGGCGACGAGCGGGAGGTTCAGCTTGCGCGCCAG
>DASTWJ010000051.1:0-10843 GCA_035776695.1 Bacilli bacterium | reverse complement strand
CACAATCCTAGACCCGATGAACAGGGGACTGAAAGTGGTCGTAGGCACCTGCATCACCTGCCGAACGTTGCAGGTCACAATCCTAGACCCAATGAACAGGGGGCTGCAAGGCATGGCTGGAGTACGCCTTCGGCGTGTGTCGGTGCGATCACATTTTTTGAGCCTTCCATATGGAGGTACATGTATGCCGATCTTTTTTCACGCGTGTGTTCAAGTTGTTGTAGGCGGGTTCTTAATCCTCCTGATTTCTTCCTTTTTTACAGTTTCGATTGCAGGAGGCAGTGTTCTTCACGAATTGATCGATACCTTGCCGATTTGGTTTGCTTTTACTTTTCCGGCCTTGGTGATGGGCGGTTGGGCTTATAGTAAAGTCAACTTCAAAGCGGCCGAGATTCCCACCATCAAAATCCAAATCCAAGTGTTTCTGATGAATGCCATTTTATTTATCACGATACTCCCGACAGAAGTAGCATATCTCGCCCTCTTCACTTTTTCTCTGCTTGTCATTCTTCTACTGCTTCACGTTCTCTTCGGATGGAAACGAGTGTGGGAAGTTTTATTTGCCTGCTCAAGTATCGCTACTGCTGGATTTTTATCTTCAGTTATCCTGTCTTTTCTTGATCCGACAACAAGTGCTGCTGATCGTTTGGAGATGGATGTTCACAGTTGGCCGCTTGTACTGTTTGCAGGGGTATCCTTCTTTGGCTTTAGAAAAATATTGCAGTGAACTGAAAAGATAATATGTATCTAAACGCTACCAACCACTCACCCAACCCTGAGTGGTTTTTTCATGTCAACCCCCCCACCCTCACCCCCCACACAATCCCCCGCATACCCGAGCCCCACATGCCGAACACTACCAACACAGACACGACAGCAAAAAGGTGCAAAAAAGGTGGGAACTGATCGCCATGCAGGAAACAAAAGTCGTCATCGGACTCGACATAGGAACGACCTCAACCAAAGCGGTCGTGTTTGGCGCACGGGGGAAAGTGCGCGGCGTGCATGCCGTAGACTATCCGCTGCTTACCGAGAAGCCGGGCTGGGCCGAACAGGACCCCGACGCGATTTTCGAAGCGTGCCTCGACGCCGTGCGCCACGCCCTGATCAAAGCCAAAGCCACCCGCCTTGACGTGCAGGCGATCGGGATGAGCGCCGCCATGCACTCCCTGATCGCAGTGGACGACGAGCACCGCCCGCTGACCAAAAGCATCACATGGGCGGACAACCGCAGCGTCGATCAGGTGCAGCGGATCAAGGAACAGCACGACGGCTTCCACATCTACCGTCGCACCGGCACGCCGATCCACCCGATGTCGCCGCTCGCCAAGATCCTCTGGATGCGCGAGGAAGACCCCGACATCTACCGCCAAGCCGCCAAGTACATCTCGATCAAGGAATACGTCCTCTTCAAGATGTACGGCGACTACCTCGTCGACTACTCCATCGCCTCCGCCACGGGTCTTTTTCACTTGGAAAAGTTGGCGTGGGACGAGGGGGCTTTGGAATTGATCGGGATAACACCTGAGCAACTTTCCAAACCTGTCCCCACCACCCATACCCTCACCGGCATGGACCCCGAAATCGCCACGCGGATGGGTCTGACACCCGACACGCCCTTCGTCATCGGGGCAAGCGACGGCGTGCTCGCCAACCTCGGCGTCGGCGCGATCGGGCCGGGGGAGATGGCGGTAACCATCGGCACGTCGGGGGCGATTCGCACGGTGACGGACAAGCCCCGCACCGACGAGCAGGCGCGCACGTTCTGCTACGCGCTCACCGACAAGCACTGGGTGATCGGCGGCCCGACCAACAACGGCGGGATCATGCTCCGCTGGTTGCGCGACGAGTTCGCCGTGCCGGAGATCGAGGTGGCGAAACGCCTCGGCATCGACCCCTACGACCTGATGATCAAGTACGCGGAAAACGTCCCGGCCGGCAGCGAAGGTCTCTTGTTCCTGCCGTTCCTCTCCGGCGAACGCGCCCCGTACTGGAACGCCAACGCTCGGGGGATGTTCTTCGGGCTCTCCCTCCGCCACCAGCGCGAACATTTTATCCGCGCCGTGCTGGAAGGTGTCATTCTCTCTATCTTCTCCGTCGCGGTCGCCCTGCGCGACCTCGCAGGACCTGCCAAAGACATCCGCGCCTCGGGCGGGTTTGCCCGCTCCCCGCTGTGGCGGCAGATTCTCTCCGACGTGATGGGACGCGAACTGCTCGTCCCCGAAAGCTACGAAGCGTCCGCGCTGGGTGCCGCGGCGCTGGCCCTCTATGCGATTGGCGAGATGGACGACCTCAGTGACATCCAAGCGTGGATTCACATCGAGCATCGCCACCAACCGAATTTGCAAAACACGGAAGTCTACCTGGAATTGTTCTACTTATACGAACGGGTGTATCGCAAGCTCACCGATGAGTTCGACATCATCGCCGAATTCCAACGCAAAGGGGAATTCACGCACAAGGTACACCCCAACCTCTAGCACCCGTTAAGCAAGAGATACTCACAAAGGAGGCTCACACACATGCTGTGGATCATACTGGCAGCGATCGCTCTGCTGCTTATCCTGATCTCTTGGTGGAAGCTCAACCCCTTCGTTGCGCTGATCACCGTCGCCGTCCTCGTCGGCTTCGCAGCCGGTATCCTCAACGGCGATTCGTTACAAGACATCGTGGCGAACACGATTCAGTCGATCAAAGACGGCTTGGGCGGTACGCTCGGCTTCCTCGCCATCGTCCTCGGCCTCGGCACGATGCTCGGCAAGATGATGGCCGAATCGGGCGGGGCGGAGCGCATCGCCAAGACGCTGATCAACCGCTTCGGCAAACGCAACGTCCACTGGGCGATGATGATCGTCGCCTTTATCGTCGGCGTCCCGGTCTTCTTCCAAGTCGGCTTCGTTCTCCTGATCCCGCTCGTCTTCACCATCGCGCTGGAAACGGGCATCTCGCTGGTCGTGATCGGCATTCCGCTCGTCGCCGGTCTCTCCACCGTCCACGGGCTCGTCCCGCCGCATCCGGCTGCGATGGCCGCCGTCAAAGCGTTTGACGCCAACGTCGGCCTGACCATCCTCTACTCGCTGATCGTCGGCCTGCCGACCGCTGCGATCGCCGGCCCGATCTACGGCAAATGGATCGGCAAGCGCATCCACAAGACGGTGCCGAAGGAAATGGCGCAACAGATGACGGAGCACAAGTCGGAAAAAGACATGCCGAGCTTCGGCAACACGATGTTCACCATCCTGTTGCCGGTCATCCTGATGCTCGGCGCGTCGATCGGTGAGCTGGCCTTCGATGAAACGTCCGCCGTGCGCCCGTTTCTCTCCCTGATCGGCGACCCGATCATCGCCTTGCTGATCGCGACGATCTTTTCCTTCTTCTCGCTGGGCTACTGGCGCGGCTTCAACCGCGACACCGTCCTCAAGTTCTCCAACGAATGCCTCGGCCCGACCGCTTCGATCCTGCTGGTCATCGGGGCGGGCGGCGCGTTCAACAAAGTCCTGCTCAACTCCGGCGTCGGCGACGCGATCGCTACAGCCGCTCAGCATTCGTCCATTTCCCCGATCCTGCTCGGCTGGGGCATCGCCGCCCTGATCCGCGTGGCGACCGGCTCCGCGACCGTCTCGATGCTGACCGCTGCCGGCATCGTCGCCCCGATCGCCTCCGCGATACCGGGCGTCAACCTCGAACTGCTCGTCCTCGCGACGGGCGCCGGCTCGCTGATTCTGTCACACGTCAACGACGCCGGTTTCTGGATGATCAAGGAATACTTTGGCATGTCGGTCAAAGAAACGCTGTTGACCTGGACCGCGATGGAAACGATCATCGCCGTGGTCGCCCTGATCCTGATCCTGATTCTCGACCTGTTCGTCTAACCGTCTACCCGTAAAAAGGAGTGATTACCCCGATGCAACTGGGCATGATCGGCCTCGGTAAAATGGGCTACAACCTCGTTCGCAACCTGCTCGACCACAAGCATTCCGTCGTCGCGTACGACGTCAACCAAGACACCGTCCAAGAGCTGGCCGACCACGGTGCCACCGCCGCCTCGTCGATCGGCGACCTCGTCGGAAAGCTGGACGCCCCGCGTATCGTCTGGGTGATGGTGCCAGCCGGAGCGATCGTCGACCAAGTCTTGCGCGACCTGCACGGCGCACTGTCTCCCGGCGACATCATCATCGAAGGCGGCAACTCGCATTTCAAAGAATCGATGGCCCGCGCCGAACAAGCCCGCGCCAAAGGCTTGCACTACCTCGACGTCGGCACGTCCGGCGGCATGGAAGGTGCCCGCCACGGTGCCTGCCTGATGATCGGCGGCGAGCGCAGCGTGTTCGACCGTGTCGAACCGATCTTCCGCGACATCTCCGTCGAAAACGGCTACACCTATGGCGGGGACAGCGGCGGCGGGCATTTCCTGAAGATGGTCCACAACGGCATCGAGTACGGCATGATGCAAGCGATCGCCGAAGGGTTCGAAGTGTTGGAGAAGAGCCCGTTTCACTTCGACTACGAACAGGTCGCCAAATGCTGGAACAACGGCTCGGTCATCCGCTCTTGGCTGATGGAGCTGACCGAACGCGCCTTCTCCAAAGACCCGAAACTGGCAGGCATCCGAGGCGTGATGCAATCGTCCGGCGAAGGCAAATGGACCGTCGAAACGGCGCTCGACTTACAATGCGCGACCCCGGTGATCGCCATGTCCCTGCTGATGCGCTACCGCTCCTTGGACGACGACACGTTCCACGGCAAAGTCGTCGCCGCCCTGCGCAACGAATTCGGAGGTCACGCCGTTGTCAAAAGCGAATAAACCCTCGCGCCGAGAGCCTCGCGAGAAGACCACCTGCCCCATTGGGAACAGGTGGTCTTCTTGTGCTATAATGAGAAAATCCTTGCACCGAACGGGAGCTGACAAACCAATGGCAGACCAAATCAACATCCAACTCACTTTTGAACAAGGCAAACTGGTGATCAACCAAGACCTGATGAACGCGATGTGGGAACCGACCCGCTTGGCGCCGCATCCGGTCGAGAGCGGCTACAATTTTGACTTCAAAGAAGAGCGTTTCGGCATCGTCGATCTGCTCTGCTACTTGGACGAGGTCAAACAGGACCTGCGTGACCAAGGCCCGGAAGCGATCATCACCTCTGTCATCGAGCTGATCAATTCGGCGTACATCGGCGATGAGAACTTGTTGCTCGTCGGCCGTTGCATGGACATCTACGGCATTGAGGACAAGGGCCGCACCGGCATCGTCTTTCGCACCGTCGTCCTCGACGCGCGCGACAAGACGATGGAGGACATGCTGGAGATCCGCGAAGCCGCACAGACGCTGTTCCCCGTCCCGCAACCGGAATAGGAGGCGGCCGAACGATGGACTACGAGCTCCACTCGAAGATCATGCGGATTCGCAACCTGCTCAAGGGCTACAACATTCTGGTCTACACCGGCAACCAACTGGATGACCTGACGTTGATGGAGATGGAACTCGACGATCTGCATGAAGAGAAATACATGGAAACAGCCGAGTACTTGGAAATGAAGATGCAACTGCGCACCGCGGTGCGCCAATTGGAGGCGGCCTCCTCATAATTTTTGGGTCGCCTCTTATTCATTTCTATACAGTCGTTTTAGAAAAAAGTTGCAGTCACATTTTTGTAAAAAAATGGTTCTCCCTAGATGCAGCAAGGTTTGCTTTAGTGTGATGAAGTTATAAAAATTCAGATGAAACGAATATGAACTTTATAACTTGTGATTAGATTGAATAATCGTGTATATTTAGAAGATTTTTGAAATTTTCTCCCCTATTCACAACCGATTCGCGCTTGTGTTAGAATTCTCGCAAATAGAAGAGGGGGCGTACATTCGATGAACAAATTCAACAAACTCGCACTGGCGACTATGATCGCGATGACATCTTTGGCTGCAGTAGGTTGCTCCGAGGACACCAAGCCGGCGGCGTCCGATACTGCCGACAACAAAGAAGACGACGTGAAGAACCAACGCGCTGCGCTGGCGGCTACTCAGATCGCCGAATCCGCGCTAACCGACCAATTCGCGTCGAAAAAAGGTCTGGCTGCCGACGGTAGCGACTACGAATACTTCGTACCGAAGCAAGAATCCACCGAAGCAGCGGTTGAGTTCCTGTCCAAGTGGTGGGACAAAGACCTCGTGAAGAAGGAATACGAAGCGCTGCTCGCCGACTCCGCGAAGCTCGAGGAGATCAACGCTGCGATCAAGGCGAAGGTCGACAAGGACAACGCGGCGGCTGAGAAGGCAGAAGACAAAACCGAGTTCACTCCGATCACCGTGGCAGCTGATTCGGCGAAACTGGGTGCGAACGACATCGCGTCCGCGAATGTCAAATTCGACGACGTGAAAGTCACCAAAGACGGCGACAACTACATCGTCGAAGCCAAAGGTCTCAAGTACACCGTGTCCAAAAACGGCAACGAATACAAAGTCATCGCCAAAGAAGGCACCCTCACTAAGTAAGGCTGTCTACTTATGCGAAGACTCCAAGCGCAGACCCTGCCCGGTCTGCGCTTTTTCTATTTGCAGACCTCTCTCAAGAATCCGGTATTGACGCTGGCAAGCGGAAACAGATACACTAGAAGTAATAACCGAGCGAACGCTCGGTCGGTCGAAGGAAGGTGGCGAGATGCAGAACGGATCGAAGCCGATCCCGACACGCGTCCTCGACCCGCAGCTCGTCGAATCCCGCCGCCTGCAGATTGTGAAGGCAAGCGTCGACCTGTTCGTCGCTAAGGGATTTCACAAGACCACGACCCGCGAGATCGCCAAGGCGAGCGGGTTGGGCATCGGGACGCTGTACGAGTACATCCAATCCAAAGAAGACGTGCTCTACCTCGTCTGCGCCTATATCCACAGCGAAGTGGAAAAGCGCCTGCGCGAAGTGACGAGCCACGAAGGCACCGGGCGCGACGCCTTGATCCTCTCGATCAAGCGCTTCATCGCCTGTGTCGACGAATTACAGGACTACATGCTGCTCATCTACCAGGAGACGAAGTCGTTGCCTGCGGACACGATGAAGCTCGTCCTGCAAAAAGAAGAAGAGATCACCATGCTGTTCGAAGGTCTGCTCGAGCGCGGACGAGAAGACGGGTCGCTGAACATCACGCCACAGAGCGTGAAACTGTTCGCCCACAACATCGTCGTGCTCGGCCAGATGTGGACGTTCCGGCGTTGGGCGTTACATCGCCACTACACGCTGGAGCAATACACCGAGCGCCAGACCTCGCTGCTGCTCCAAGAGATCAGCCGGGTGTAAGCGTTTGCCGAATCGAGCGCATGTTTAGAGAAGGGAAGGGGTTTGAGCCAGATGGAAACCACCGTGTACAAACCGAAAAATAAGATTCGCTTCGTCACCGCCTCCTCGCTGTTTGACGGCCACGATGCGTCGATCAACATCTTCCGCCGCATCCTGCAAGCATCGGGTGCGGAAGTCATTCACCTCGGACACAACCGCTCCGCCGAAGAGATCGTCAACGCGGCGATCCAAGAGGACGCACAAGGCATTGCGATCTCCTCCTACCAAGGCGGGCATATGGAATTTTTCAAATACATGTACGACTTGCTCCAAGAGCGCGGCGCCGGCCATATCAAGGTGTTCGGCGGCGGAGGCGGTGTCATCGTGCCGGAAGAGATCCGCGAGCTGGAAGCGTACGGCATCGTCAAGATCTACTCCCCGGACGACGGTCGCAAACTGGGCCTGCAAGGGATCATCAACCACATGCTGGAGAACTCCGACTTCCCGACCGCCAAGCAGGTCGAAGCGGAACTGAACAAGCTGCATGACAAAAACGTCGGCTCGATCGCCAAGCTGATCACCTTCGCCGAAGACGCGGTGCAACTGAAGGATGCCGACCACACCGAACTGCTGGCGAAGCTGCGCGAACAGGCGCAGAATGTCCCGGTTCTCGGCATCACCGGTACCGGCGGCGCAGGCAAATCCTCGCTGACCGACGAACTGGTGCGCCGTTTCCTCAACGACTTCGAAGACAAGACGATCGCGATCCTCTCCGTCGACCCGTCGAAGCAGAAGACGGGCGGTGCCCTGCTTGGCGACCGCATCCGCATGAACTCGATCAACAACGCACGCGTCTACATGCGTTCTCTGGCGACTCGCGAGTCTCGCTCCGAGCTGTCGGCGGCGATCAAGGAAGCGATCGACGTGGTGAAAGTGGCAGGCTATGACCTGATCATCGTCGAGACGTCCGGCATCGGCCAAGGCGACGCGGCGATCACCGAGATCACCGACGTGTCGCTGTACGTGATGACGTCCGAGTTCGGTGCGCCGTCGCAGCTGGAGAAGATCGACATGCTTGATTTTGCCGATCTCGTGGCGATCAACAAGTTCGAACGCAAAGGCTCGATCGATGCGTTGCGCGACGTGAAGAAGCAATTCCAGCGCAACCACAACCTCTGGGACCGCGATACCGACCTGATGCCGGTCTACGGCACGATCGCGTCGCAGTTCAACGACCCGGGCACCAACGTGTTGTATCGCGCCCTGATCGACAAAATCAATGAAGTAAAGAACCTCGGCTGGACGTCCCAACTGAACGTCACCGAAACCGAGTCGAAGAAAAACTACATCATCCCGCCGGAGCGTACCCAGTACATGGGCGAGATCGTCTCCGCGATTCATGACTACAAAAAACACGTCGACGCGCAAGTGGAAATCGCACGCAAACTGTTCCAACTGAAAGGCACGCGCGAACTGTTTGCCGACAATGCCGAGTTCCAAGCGGCGATCGATGCGCAGATCGAAGCGCACGAAGCGAAACTGCATCCGGAAGCGAAGCGCCTGCTCGACAACTGGCCGCAACTCAAGGAGCAGTACGCGGCGGATGAGTTGATCACCAAGATCCGCGACAAGGAGATCCGCACGGTGCTCTACACCACGTCGCTCTCCGGCACCCGCATCCCGAAAGTCTCCCTGCCGAAGTACGAAGACTTGGGTGACCTGTTGCGCTGGATGATGACCGAAAACGTGCCGGGCGCGTTCCCGTACACCGCAGGCGTGTTCCCGTTCAAGCGCGAAGGCGAAGACCCGAAGCGTCAATTCGCCGGCGAAGGGACTCCGGAGCGCACCAACCGCCGCTTCCACTACCTGTCCAAGAACGACGATGCGAAGCGCCTGTCCACCGCGTTCGACTCCGTCACCCTGTACGGGGAAGACCCGGATACCCGCCCGGACATCTACGGCAAAATCGGCGAATCGGGCGTGTCGATCTGCACGCTGGACGACATGAAGAAGCTGTATGACGGCTTTGACCTCTGTGCGCCGTCGACCTCCGTGTCGATGACGATCAATGGCCCGGCGCCGATCATCTTGGCGATGTACATGAACACTGCGGTCGAGCAACAGGTGGCGAAGTTTGTGAACGAGAACGGCCGCCAGCCGAATGACGAGGAGTTCGCCAAGATCAAGGCGTACACCCTGTCCACCGTGCGCGGTACCGTCCAAGCGGACATCTTGAAGGAGGACCAAGGGCAGAACACCTGCATTTTCTCCACCGAGTTTGCTCTGCGGATGATGGGTGACATTCAGCAGTACTTCATCGACCACAAAGTCCGCAACTACTACTCCGTCTCGATCTCGGGCTACCACATCGCCGAAGCGGGCGCGAACCCGATCTCGCAGCTCGCGTTCACCCTTGCCAACGCGTTCACCTATGTGGAGTACTACCTGAGCCGCGGCATGAACATCGACGATTTTGCCCCGAACCTGTCGTTCTTCTTCTCGAACGGCATGGACCCGGAGTACACGGTGATCGGCCGTGTGGCGCGTCGCATCTGGGCGACGGCGATCAAGAACAAGTATGGCGGCAACGAGCGTTCGCAGAAGCTGAAGTACCACATCCAGACGTCCGGCCGCTCTCTGCACGCGCAGGAGATCGACTTCAACGACATCCGCACCACGCTCCAAGCGTTGCTGGCGTTGCAGGACAACTGCAACTCGCTGCACACCAACGCGTATGACGAAGCGATCACCACGCCGACGGAAGAGTCGGTGCGCCGTGCGATGGCGATTCAGATGATTATCACGAAGGAATTTGGCCTGACCAAGAACGAGAACCCGGTACAGGGCGCGTTCATCGTCGAAGAGCTGACCGACCTCGTCGAGGAAGCGGTGCTCACCGAGTTCCAACGCATCTCCGACCGCGGCGGCGTGCTCGGTTCGATGGAGACGCAGTACCAGCGCGGCAAGATCCAAGAGGAGTCGCTCCACTACGAGCACAAGAAGCATGACGGCTCCCTGCCGATCATCGGGGTGAACACCTATATCAACCCGAACACCTTGGCCGACGACTACGAAGCGCCGACGATCGAACTGGCGCGGGCGAGCAAGGAAGAGAAGGAGCAGCAGATCGCCAACCTGCGCGACTTCCAAGGCCGCCACGCCGACACTTCCGCAGCCGCCCTCAAGCGCCTGCAAAACGTTGCGACGCAAAACGGCAACATCTTCGAAGAGCTGATGGAGACAGTCAAATCCTGCTCCCTAGGCCAGATCACCCAAGCGCTCTACCGCGTGGGCGGTCAGTATCGCCGCAATATGTAACGGACAGAGAAACTTTTTTATAAAAAAGGGCCCTGTAGACTTTGAGCTACAGGGCCTTTTTGCGTAACCAGATGAAGTTTGAGCCGCTAACTACGGGCTCGGCACATATCCCGTCGCCAGCATCACGATCATCGTGATGATCGTCACGACCGCCGTGAGCAGGAAGATGATCAGAAACTGCACGAGCAGCGGGCCGAACAGCGCGACCGGAGTGGAGACGTTGTACACGGCGCGCAGGGAGACGGTGGTGATCAGGAACA
>DASTWJ010000050.1:0-40217 GCA_035776695.1 Bacilli bacterium | reverse complement strand
AACTGCTCGGGATCGTCTGCCAATTCCGGGTGGTCCAGCAGCAGCACTTCCTGATACCGCTCTTTTAAAATCGTCAGTTCCCGGAACCCTTGTCGCTCCCAATAGGTCAGCAGCTTGACCAGATCGGATGCGCCCGCTTCGCCGGAGATGCCGAGGCGAGCGAGCAGGTCGAGCACCACCGCTTCGAATGTCGGTGGCATGTTCGTCACAGCGATCCTTTTCTCCGTAGCGGGGGAGCGGTGGTCGAGCAGGGACAGGGAGTGTCGAATCGTATCCAGCGACTGTTCCAGCGTCAGGTGCTCCGCCACCCGCTTGAGTACGGCCAGCACCTCCAAGCGGTTGATCGGCTTGGTGATGTAGGTTTCGACTCCGGCGAGGTAGGCTTCCCCGACCATTTCCTTGTTGTCCACCTGCGAGATCATCACGAAGCGGCCGGGGTAGCCTTGTTCGCGCAGTTCGCGGGTCGTCTCGATGCCGTCGCGCCCCGGCATCAACAGGTCGATCAGCACGATGTCCGCTTCCCGGATGTCGTCCAACGTCACCTCCGAGCCGCAGTCGGCCGCGCCGATCACTTCACCGAGTTGCCCTTCATAGATGAGGCGCTCCAGCATCCGCCGCGTGGCCGCATCGTCTTCGATTAGGTAAAAACGCATGTTCATCCGGATTCCTCCTCCTTAACCGGGGGGTATGAGTTTCTAGGGGGGGCGGGCATATTGAGTGTGTCAGCAATTGTAGAATTTTGTTAATGAAACGAAAAGGAGGAGCCGGCATGAAGGCACTTGGAATGACCGGGGTGTTGGTCAGCGTGCTTTACAGCGTCGCGGTGATCGGGTGGTATCGCCGCATCCCCAAACGGATGCTGCCCGTCGAAATCGCCGCTTGCTGGCTGGTGACACTGATCTTCTTGCATGATCTGCTGATCATCCCCAATGTCAATCTGAAGTGGATCACAACGGACAAGGTTGTCCTCCACGAGTTGGTGACGGCATTCGAACGCTTGGTGAGCAACTGTCTGCTGTCTCTGTTGTATCTGGAAGGGCAGATGCGTGTGAACGGGCGCTTGCTCCAGTTGTTGCTCCTCCTCATCTATATGGGCGGGATGACATTTCTTGATTATCTGGATGACTGGTTTGGATTTGTGAAGCACGTGCATTGGTCGGTCTGGTGGTCATTGCTGGCGTATCTCGGGCTGGGTTCGCTGCTCGTGGGCGTGCGCCTGGCCGTCCGCCGGCTGTTGCTGCGGGAAGCGAGGGAGTTATGAACTTTTTGACAGTACCGGTTGTCTTCGGCGAGAACGAATGGTTCATCCTGATCTCGATCTTTGTGTTCGCGATCTTGTGGATGCGCCTACCGAAGCGTTTTCCCACATCGGTCACCCTGTTGATCGTCCTGTTCAACTCGGCGTTTGCCAAAGCGACCGACTATACGATTGCAGCGTCGCTACCCTATGACCTGTATGATTACAATGATACCAAGTATCTGGATCTGTTTGATGAAGGCTTGCATTTTCTGATCTACCCGCTGTGCGGGTATCTTGAGATCTATTGGTACGACGTGTGGCGGGCGCGCGGCTTTTCCGTCGTGCTGTTCGTGTTGTTGATGGCCGCTCTGGCTACGAGTTACGAATGGATCTCCGTGATGGCCGGCGTGTTCACCTACAAAGGGTGGAAGATTTGGTATTCGGCGCTGTGTTATGTCGCGATCGTGGTGATCGATCTCTATGTCTATCAGAAGATCCTGCAATGGCAGGCGAAATCGAGGGAGCAGCTCAAGAGTCGGACTTTGTAGGGTCACCGGCGTGATCGTTTCGGGCCAGCAGTTCCGAAGACGGCATCCGGAGGACGAAACAGGTGCGCCCTTTGTGCTCACGGTACGCCAGCGTTCCCTGCAAGGTGGCGACGAGGTCGCGGCAATGGGTCAGCCCGATCCCGGTCGACGGGTTGCCTTGCGGGTCGTACTTGGTGGTGAAGCCCGGCTGGAAAGCGAACTCCGCATCCTCCGGCGTGATGCCCGGCCCGTTGTCCCAGACCAGCCACTCGATCTCACCCGCAAGCAGGTCGACTTCGATCCCGATCCGTCCTTGCTCTTCAATCGCTTCGACGGCATTGGCGACGAGGTTGTTCAAGATCGAGACCAAGGCATAGACACGCGACGTCTGGAGATTTAATTCGCACAGGGAGGAAAAGTGAATCTTTTTCCCCAGCATGTCGGCGTATTTGCGGTTGGCGCCGATGACCAAGGCGATCAGCTCGGCGAGGTGGATGCGCTCGGAGATCGCCTCCTGCCGCATCAGCTTGCCAAGGCCGGCGAGGATGCGCTGCGAGTCTTTTTTCAACTCGTGGACCTCCTCCGCGATCTGCAGGGCGCGGGTGGAGAGGGCGGGGGGCAGTTGACTGGCCCGCAGGTCTTTGTACAGGCTGTACGACGAGCGGGTGACGTGCTCGATGTGGCGCATCGACTTCTCGACGTAAAACCCTTCCTCGTACAGGGACGAGTTGATCAAAAGCAGGCGCTCGACCTGCTGTTTGCGCTCTTCGCCCAAGGCGCGCACGTGGCGGATCATCAGCATGTTGTACAAGCCGACGACGAAGAACGAGCGCAGGGTGGCGAACAGAAGCAGGATCAGCAGGGTGTGAGCGTCAAACATATAGTTCTCGCCGAGGCCGTTGCGAAGCAGCAACTCGCCGACATTGCCGGCAAAGTCGCCGAGCGTGCCGATCAGCCCGACGAGCAGCGGGCGGTCGAGACGGCGACGCAGGCCGGTCGCCGTCAGCATCGTGGCGAAGATCAGATAGAATACGGTCGAAGGCAGATGCTCCTCCCACGCCCCGAAAAACGAGCCGCCATGCTGGCCCATCTCCAAAAAGCTGCGAAACACAAACAAAAACACGCCGACGAGAATCCCCGTCTCCAAGGGGCGCAATTGACGAAACCAGATCAAGCCGAAGAAATAACAGGTCGTCCCCAGCGAGAAGCGAAACTGCTCGCCGAACGGGTTCATTTTCAATTCGCCAAAAAATGCGGTGCCCGCCATGATCAGCACGAGCAGAAACACGCGATACAGGTAGGCCATCAACACTTGCCACTCCTTTTCCGGGCAAAAAAGTCTCCCTTCTCAGCATACCAAGAAGGGAGACGTGTCACCAATACTTTTTAATTGGCCAGTTTCTTTTCCAAGCGGCGCGCCAACATGGAGAGCGGGTAGTTGACCGCAAAGTACATGAGCGCGGCGGTGAACAACACGAGGAACGTGATGCCGTAGTTCTGGTTGTAGATGATCTGCGATGAGTGCATCAACTCCGGCAAGACGATGATCACGGCCAGCGAGGTGTCTTTGAGCAGCGAGATAAACTGCGACACGGTCGGCGGGATCATCCGGCGCAACGCTTGCGGCAGGACGATGTAGCGCATCGTCTGCACGTAGGTCAGGCCGGAGGAGCGAGCCGCTTCGGACTGGCCTTTCGGGATCGAGGTCAGGCCGGAGCGCACGATCTCGGAGATCAGCGCCGATTCGAAGAGCACGAGGCCTGTGATCGCGGCGGAGGTCGGCGTCATGTCAAGCCCCATCTCCGCCAAGCCGAAGTACATAAAGAAGAGGATCAAAAGCAGCGGCAGATTGCGCACGATGTCCACCCAGACCGCCAAGACCTTGGAGAGGACGGGAATGCGCGCATAGCGCAACAGGGCGATGAAGATGCCCAGGACATAGGCCAGGATGATCGAGAGAAACGCCACGAATAAGGTGATGCCGAAGCCGTGGAGCATAAAGGTGAAATAGTCCCATTTGAATGCGGAAAAATCCATCGGTCAACCTCCTTTCTCCGTGGGTTAGTAAGCTTTTGCCATCCGGCGTTCGAGGTAGTTGACGAGCTGGGAAAGCGGGATCGTCAACAGCAGGTAGAACGCGGCGACAAACGCGTAGGTCGAGACGGTGTCAAACGTCGAGGAATAGACGAGGTCGCCTTGGTACATCAGGTCGCCGCCCGCGACGATCGCGAGGATCGACGAGTTTTTCACCAAGTTCAGGAACTGGTTGCCAAGCGGCGGGATGACGATGCGGATCGCTTGCGGCAGGATGATGAAGCGCATCGCTTGGATGTAAGTGAGGCCGGAGGAGCGGGCCGCTTCCATCTGGCCAGCAGGCACCGCTTGGATGCCGGCGCGAATCGCTTCGGCGATAAAGGCGGACGTATACACGCACAAGCCCAGCGTCCCCGCGACAAATCCGCTCATGTCGATGCCTATGGATGGCAGCCCCGCGTAGAAGATAAACACGGTGATCAGGAGCGGGATGTTGCGGATGAATTCGACATAGGCGGTGCCCAGCGCGTTGAGCGGCTTAAAAGGGGCGATGCGAAACACGGCGATCACGATGCCGAGCACGAACGACCCGATCAGCCCGAGCAGGCTCGCTTCGATCGTCGTCAAAAATCCGGCGAGGTAATAATCGCTATAGTCGGTCAAAACGGTCAGGTCCATGAGCTGTCACCTCTTTTCATTGAGCGTGGAAAGCAAGGCAGGTCGGTGAAAAGGGAAGGGGCGAGTGAGCCCCTTCCCCTGTAGCGTCAAGCGTTTGGTTGTGGATGGTGGTGCGAACGGCTTATTCGGTCGGTTCTTCGCCGAACCACTTCTTGTAGATCTTCGCGTATTCGCCGGAGTCGTGCAGTTTCTTCAGCGCGTCGTTGACCGCTTTGGTCATGTCTTCGTCGCCGTGTGCGATCGCGATGCCGTACGGTTCTTCGGTGAAGGTGCCGCCGACGAGTACGTAGTTCGGATCTTGCATGTGCATGCCCATCAGGATCGAGTTGTCGGTGGTCAGCGCTTCGCCTTTGCCGGACTTCAGCGCGGTGAACGCTTGTGCGTAATCGTCAAACTCGAGCACTTCGGCGTTCGGAGCTTTCTCGCGGATGTTCTTCGCGGAGGTGGAGCCTTTCACCGCGATGACTTTCTTGCCGTCGAGGCTGTCGATGCCCTTAACGTCGGAGCCTTCCTTGACGAGCAGGGATTGGCCGGCGTTGAAGTACACGTCGGAGAAGTTGACTTGCTTCTTGCGCTCGTCGGTGATCGTCATCGTCGCGATGATCAGGTCGATGTCGCCTTTTTCCAGCATCGGAATGCGGGTTTTCGAGGTGACTTCTTTCAGTTCGAGCTTGCTTTCGTCGCCGAGGATTTCCTTGGTGATCGCTTTGGCGATGTCGATGTCGAAGCCTTCGACTTCACCGCTGGTCGGGTTTTTCAGACCAAACAGGTTGGTGTCGAACTTAACGCCTGCGACCAGTTTGTCAGCGTCTTTGACTTTTGCCAACGTGTCCACTTTGTCGCTCGAGGAGCAGCCCGCCAGCGTGAAGGCAGCCAGCGAGGAGACGAGCATGACGGACAGAAACTTTTTCCAAGATTTCATCAGATGAATCCCCCTTGTATGAAAATAGGTTGTTACTTCATGATGCGGCTCAGGAATTGACGAGCCCGTTCTTCCTTCGGGTTGTCGAAGAATTCCTTCGGTTCCCCTTCTTCGATGATCTGGCCTTGGTCCATGAAGATGACCCGGTCGGCCACTTCCTTGGCAAAGCCCATCTCGTGCGTGACGACGACCATCGTCATCCCTTCCTGTGCAAGCGATTTCATGACGTCGAGCACTTCGCCGACCATCTCGGGGTCGAGCGCGGAGGTCGGTTCGTCAAACAGCATGATCTTCGGCTTCATCGCGAGACCGCGGGCGATCGCCACCCGCTGCTGTTGGCCGCCGGACAGACTGGACGGATAGACGTCCGCTTTCTCCGGGATGCCGACTTTCTGCAGGTAGTAACGCGCCGTCTTTTCCGCTTCCTCGGAAGTGACACCGCTCACCTTGGTCGGGGCGAGGGTGATGTTCTGGAGCACCGTCTTGTGCGGATACAAGTTGAAGTGCTGGAACACCATGCCGATGTCGCGCCGCAGCTGGTTGATGTCGGTCTTCTTGTCGTTGACCTTGGTGCCGTCGACGATCAGTTCGCCGTCCGTCACCGTCTCCAAGCGGTTGATGCAGCGCAGCAGGGTCGATTTGCCCGAACCGGAGGGGCCGATGATGACGACGACTTCACCCGGTTTGATATGCAGGTCGATATTCTTCAGCACGTGGAAGGAACCGTAGTGCTTGTTAATTTGGTGAAAATGGATCATGGATCACGCCACCTCCCTTACGTCCAGTTAAAGCAATTCATTAGATATAGGCTACTCTGAAAACTACGTCAACCTACAGAAACCTACAAAAAAGGGAAACTTGCATGTAGTATGACCTGCTCGGACTTGCTTACCACAGGTATTTTTTTCGCACGGGCCGGGGGACACTACCGCCATATAAAGGAGGCGGGACACATTGAAACTGGTGGACGATCTCTACAATCTGTACAAAGACAAATTGGTCGGCGATGAAGAGGATGCCGTGGTCATTGTGTCGGGCGTGCTGGAAGAATTGGAACGGGAGCATTACCTGGAATGGATCAACGAACTGAACGAGTTTGAGCTGTACGAGATGTTCGGCAACTATCTCGTCGACAAGCTGAAAACGAAAATGGCGGAGGAAGGCGTCGGGCAACATGACGGCGAGATTCCGCTGGACGGGCAGGTTCATTAGATGAAGATCGGAGCGAAATCGCCGCAGCGGTTCACGCGCTACAAGGGGCGGGACGGCTCGGTGGAGGAAGTGCGCGCCGAGAGCAACCGTCGCAAACAGGAAAAGATGAAGCAAGGGGAAAAAGGGGCGTGGGTCTCGATCGGCGCCTACCTGCTGCTCTCGGCGCTCAAGTTGCTTGTCGGACACTTCGCCCAGTCCAAAGCGCTTTTTGCCGACGGGTTGAACAACGCGACCGACATCTTGGCGTCGGTGGCGGTGCTGATCGGGCTGCGGATCGCGCGGCGGCCGGCCGATCGCTCACACCGCTACGGGCATTATCGGGCCGAGACGATTGCGACGATGATCGCCGGGTGCATCATGGTGTTCGTCGGGTTCGATGTGCTGCTGGACGGTGGGCGCTCGCTGTTCGTCGGAGAGCGGGTGGTACCGCAGCCGATCTCGATGTGGACGGCGCTGTTCTCGGCAGGCGTGATGCTTCTGGTCTATCGCTACAACTTCGCGCTCGGTCGCAAGATCAACTCGTCGGCGCTGAAAGCGGCGGCGGCCGACAACAAATCGGACGCGCTGGTGTCGATCGGGGCGTTTGTCGGCATCTTCGGCGCTCAGTTCGGCTTGTTCTGGCTCGATCCGCTGACGGCGGTGATCGTCGGGCTGCTGATCTTGCACACGGCGTATGAGATTTTAAAGGAAGCGGTCCACAACCTGATCGACGGGTATGATGAAAAAGACCTGCAGGGGATGGAGCAGGTGGTGCTCGCCGTGCCCGACGTGCAGGAGATCGTCGATCTAAAAGCGCGGCTGCATGGGAACAATACGTATGTCGATGTGGTGATCGGCGTCGACCCCGATTTGACGGTGCGGGAGAGCCATGCGATCACGGACGAAATCGAACGGCAATTGCTGGCGTTGGAGCATGTGGAGTATGTTCACATCCACGTCGAACCGGCTTCCGATTGACAGGGTAGGTCAAAATTTGCTAGATTGTGTCGATCAATGGTAAAATAGAACAATCTTATTGCGAGTAAGACGGGAGACTTTTCAATGTCGAACGCTGTCGAAAGATTTCGAGAACATGTGATGGAGCGGATTCAGGAGTTTACCAACCGCTGGTGGAACGACCGGCGGGAGGAGGACCAGAACTTCTTTTATCACATCGACGATAAATTTTATGAGCGGGTGTTGCGGGCCGAGGCGGAGGAACTGCTGACCATCGTATTCGATGCGCTGGAAGGCGATGCCAGAGAGCAGATGGTGGCTTGGGCGGAGGCGTGCTCGGCGAAGCGGGCGGTGCAGGAAGTGCCGGTCGACGAGTCGGTCGAGCGGTTCCGGATGTTTCGTCGCGTGCTGATGCTGTACTTCAACGAGTTCGCGGCGGCGGAGGGGCTCTCCGCCGGCGAGTCGTTGGAGATGGCGGAAGGTCTGAACAACAACTGCGAACTGGCGATGCAAAACTACATGACCGCCTACGTGAAGGTCAAGGACAAGTACTTCAACGAACAGCGCAAGCGGTTCGACATGGAGCGGCTGGCTTCGATCGGGCAGATGGCGGCCGGGGTGGCGCATGAGGTGCGCAACCCGCTGACCACGACGTACGGATTCTTGCAGTTGTTGAAAGAGCAGCAGCCGAGTTATTTCCTGGACATGGCGATGTCGGAGTTGCAGCGAGGGATCGACACGATCTCGACGCTGCTCGATGTGGCCAAGCCGAACATGCCGCAAGCGCCGAAGAAGCCGGTCTCGCTGGCGAACATCTTGCGTCAGGTGACCGAGCTGTTTCACGACAAGCTCTATTCGAAAGAGCTGATCTACGAGCTGGAAGACGAAGACGTGATGATCGAAGGGCGCGAGGAGATGTTGAAGCAGGCGTTTTTCAACGTGTTGAAAAATGCGCTCGAAGCGATGAAGGGCACCGAGTCGCCGCGCTTGGTGTTGCGCCACCGTCGGGACGGGGACTATCTCGTCGTCGAGGTGGAGGACAACGGCGGCGGCATTCCGAGCGACAAATTGCACCTGCTCGGCACGCCGTTTTTTTCCTTGAAAGACACGGGCGTGGGCCTTGGGTTGACGATGGTCTATCGCACGATGCACGAACATTTCGCCCAAGTGACGGTCGAGAGCGAAGCGGGGGAGGGGACGTTGTTCCGCTTCATTTATCCGCTCAAGCAACAGGCTGAGGCAACCACCGCCGGATAGCGGTGGTTTTTCGTGTATTCTAAGGTGTTTGTAATGATTCCCCATTTGCAATTTGGGTGAGTTTCTCACATACTAGTAACGTTGACTACTAGAATGAAATGGGAGGATACACTCCATGCAGAAAGTCCACTTTGTGGGGATTAAGGGGTCGGGGATCAGCGCGTTGGCGCAAGTGTGCCAGCATCAGGGGTACGCGGTGACCGGCTCGGACACGGATGCGGTCTTTTTTACAGACGCGCTGCTGGAAGCAGCAGGCATCCGCCACATCGTGAGCCCGTCCGCCGACAATGTGTCGGATGTGGACATCGTTTGCCATTCCCCGGCGTACGGGGATGACCATATTGAGATCAAAACGGCGAAGGAGCGAGGCGTTCCCGTGCTGTCCTATCCGCAGATGCTCGGGCGTCTGATGGAGGGACGTCAGGCGATTTTGGTGTCCGGCACGCACGGGAAGACGACGACCACTTCGATGATCTCGAACATGATGCTCAAGGCGGGGCTCGATCCGATGGCGATCATCGGCAGCAAGAACTACAACATCGGTTCCAATGCCCGCTACGGCGACGGCCGGATGGTGGCGGAGGCGTGCGAATACCGTCGCTCGTTCCTCAACTACCAGCCGCATATCGCCATCGTCAACAACATCGATTTCGACCACCCCGATTATTTTAACGGGATCGACGATGTGTTTGACGCGTTTCAGACGTTTGTGGACAAGGTGCCGGAGGACGGTGCGCTGATCACGTGGGGAGATCAGCCCTTGTGCCGCAAACTGGCTTGCCAAGGCAAGACGGTGACGTTCGGGATGGGTGAGACGAACGACATCTACGCCAAAGACGTGGAGGAGCATCGCGGCTGGCTGAAGTTTCGCGTGTATGAGCGCGGGACGGAGCTCGGCATGATCGAGACGCGGGCGCTAGGTGCGCACAACGTGCTCAACGTGCTGGCGAGCGTGGCGTTGTCGCGTGAACTCGGCATGGCGTTTGACGTGGTGCAGCAGGCGTTCTCCGCGTTTGGCGGAGTCTATCGCCGCTTCGACTACCTCGGCGAGACGAACGGGTTGGAAGTGTATGACGACTATGCGCACCATCCGGCGGAGATCGAATCGACGCTGGGAGCGGTGCAGAAGTCGTTTCCGACCGATCCGCTGTTGACCGTGTTTCAGCCGCATACGGTCTCGCGCACCGCAGCTTTTCTCGACGAGTTTGCCGATGCGCTGACGATCTCCGACGAGGTCCTGTTGGTCAAGGTCTTCCAATCGGCGCGCGAGAAGGGCGACCGAGCGGAGGAGTTGACGCGGGAGTTGGCGGCGAAGATCACCGAGCGCGGCAAGACCGTGTATGTCGTGAACACGCTGGACGAAGCGCTTTCGTTCCTGCAACGGGAACGGGAGAACGGCCGCCGCGGCCTCGTCGTGACGATGGGCGCCGGCGACATTCGCCAAGTCGGCGAGCGGTTCTTGGAGGCGTAGTCGTGTGTAGCTTCGTTGAAAAGGGAATCGGGGAGACCCGGTTCCCTTTTTCTATGGATTTTTTTAGAAAAAAGGTTCGTGGTCTGAAACGCGAGCCGTTCCCATGACCACCAATGGTGCAGAAAGGGGGCGAGGGCATGGGGGAAGAGCAGGAACGGGCGTTTCGAGAGCTCTACGATGCCTATTACGCCGATGTGTATCGCTATGTCTACCACGCGATGCAGGACAAAGCGGATGTGGAGGACATGGTGCAGGAGGTGTTCTGGCAGGCGTATCGCAGCTTCGCCTCGTTTCGCGGCGATTGCGAGTACAAGACGTGGCTGTTCTCGATCGCGCACAACCGGTTGAACTCGATGTGGCGCACGTTCTTCCGGCGCAAGAAGATCGCGGCGCAGTACGAGCAGGCGGCGCGCGCGGAGGCGGAGTTAATGCAAAGCGGGGACGGCGATGTGGAGCGCGTGTTGTTGGCGCAGGAGTTGGAGCGGGAAATGGACCGCTTGCCGCCGCACTATCGCGAGGTGGTCACGCTGCGCTATCTGCATGACTTTTCCGTGGCGGACACGGGACGGGTTCTCGGGATGACCGATGCGAAAGTCAGGCTGTTGACGCATCGGGCGATTCTCAAGTTGAGGGAAAATTGGAGCGAGGGCGAAGGGGGGCCAATGGCATGCAAGATCGACTCGGGTTACCTGAAAGCTTAGAGCGAGCGATGGGGGCGTTGAAAGACACGCCGCAGGATCATGAATTGGGTGTAAGCAAATCGCGGACGTGGGAGCAGGTGATGAAGCGCGGTCGGCGCTCCCTGCGGTGGGATCGGATCAAGCCGAAGCTCGGGGCAAGCGTCGCGTTGGCGGCGGTGGCGTTGCTGGTCGTACTGAGTAAGCCGTGGTGGGGAGCGGGCGATTCGCTGCCGCAGAACACGGCGGAGATCGGCGACTTGGCGCAACCGTCGCAAACGGCGGGCCAGGCGCTGGAAGAGGTGCGTCGGCAGGAATACGCGGCGGACGGCTATCGGTTGATCTCCTACCAGCCGGAAGCCGGGCGCGACGTGATCGCCGATGACGAGGCGATCTATGTGGTGCAAGGCGGGCAGAAGCGGGAACTGATGCAGGTGCCGACCGGCTATCGAGCGGATGACATGGCCCTGTCGATGTACCTCCAGACGGGCGTGCTCGACCCGGAGGTCAAAGACCTGTTGCTGATCACCTTTCATGAGGCCCAAAGGGCCGTCGTGCCGAATCGGTACTATCTCGCCGACTTGAAGCAACTGACGACGAAGGATCTTTCCATCCAAGGCTCCTTCCTGCAAGCGAGCCAGTTTTGGCGGGACGGCGAGACGCCGATCTTGATGATGCTGACCGTGGATCAGGCCAGCCATCACCAGACGGTCTGGGCGTACGATCTGCAAAGCGGGACGCGCACGGCGGTGACGGAGCGGGATGAGCGGCCGTTTACCGACCTGTACGCGGCGGGTGAAAAACTTGTGATCGCCTCCATGTCGGATATTCTGCAATATGACGGTCAGCGGTTGAGTACGCTGGTCGACGCGGGGCAGGAGGATCTGCGCGTGCAGACGGTGCTCGACGGGAAAGTGAACTACCTGCGCGGGACGATTGAGCCGAACGAGTTTCAAGAGGCGTTCCCTTACCAATTCCGCCTCTACCAGTATGACTTGGCGACCGGAGACAACGTGCCGCTGTTGCCGGGTGTCGAAGGGGTTCAGCAGTCTATCACGTTTATCCCGAAGCAGGGCGGAAGAGTCCCGGAAGTCGGAGGCTACCTCATCAGCAACTTCGTGCCCGGTCCGCAGACGGAGGTCAGCAAGTATGACGTGCAGCGGCACGAGGGAACGCTGGAGATCTGGCGCGTCCTCAACGGCCAGCCGGCGGAGAAGCTGTATCAGAAGCAAACGACGTGGGGCAAGACCCGATTGCATGCGCTCGGGACGGTGGATGCGAGTGTGGATCACTACGTGATTTCGCCGATGCCGACCACTCCGAGGCTGCATTGGACGTTGACATATGATTTCCGTTCGGGGACGATCACCGAACAGCCGCCGCAAAACTAGCGGGGATTCGGCCGTCCGGATTCTATGAAAAATCGCCTTTTTCCACGCTGTTACAGGCTATGGGAAGAGGCGATTTTACTTGGAAATCTTGTGCAGGGGGATGCAATCTCACGGGAACTTTTCTATAATAGAACTTGTTGATGATTCATAACGGAACCTGCGGGAAACCGCTTAGACAAAGGGGAATCGATATATGCAACAGTTCAAGGAAAGCATGCTCAAGCTGATCATCGAAACATCGACCAACCTGCCGTCCGACGTGCGCAAAGCGGTGATGAAAGCGCGTCTGGAAGAGGAACTGGGCAACCGTTCCGCTCTGGCGCTCGACACGATCGCGGAGAACATCGTGATGGCGCAGGAAGAGGAATCGCCGATCTGTCAGGACACCGGCATGCCGACATTCCACATCCATACGCCCGTCGGTGCGAACCAGATCGAGATGAAGAAAGCGATCCGCGAAGCGCTGGTCGAAGCGACCAAGATGGGCAAGTTGCGCCCGAACTCCGTCGACTCGCTGACCGGTGAAAACTCCGGCAACAACCTCGGCCCGGGCACTCCGGTGATCCACTTCGAACAGTGGGAGCGCGACGAGGTCGAAGTCAAGCTGATCCTCAAGGGCGGCGGCTGCGAGAACAAGAACATCCAATACGCGCTGCCGACCGAACTGCCGGGCGTCGGCAAAGCGGGTCGCGACCTCGACGGCATCCGCAAGTGCATCATGCACGCCGTGTACCAAGCACAAGGCCAAGGCTGTTCCGCAGGCTTCATCGGCGTCGGCGTCGGCGGCGACCGCACTTCGGGCTACACGCTGGCCAAAGAGCAACTGTTCCGTCGCTGTGACGATGTGAACCCGATTGCGGACTTGGCGAAGCTGGAAGACTACGTGATGGAAAATGCGAATACGCTGGGCGTCGGCACGATGGGATTTGGCGGCAAAGTGTCGCTGCTCGGTTGCAAGATCGGCGTGATGAACCGTCTGCCGGCTTCCTTCTACGTCTCCGTCGCGTACAACTGCTGGGCGTTCCGCCGTCTGGGCGTGGTGTTGGATGCAGAGAGCGGCGCGATCAAGGAATGGCAGTACAAGGAAGACGTCGACCACATGGACTCCTCCAAGCGAGAAGCGGCTGCGTCGAAGGATGAAGGCACCCGCACCGTCGTGCTGCAAGCGCCGATCACGGAAGAGCAGATTCGCGACCTGAAAGTGGGCGACGTGGTCATCTTGAACGGTGAGATGCACACCGGCCGCGACGCGTTCCACAAATACATGATCGAGCCGGAACACACCTCCCCGGTGGATCTCAACGGCGGCGTGATCTACCACTGCGGCCCGGTGATGCTACAGGACGAGAGCGGCGAATGGCACGTCAAAGCGGCCGGCCCGACCACGTCGTCTCGCGAGGAACCGTACCAAGCGGACATCATCAAGAAGTTCGGCCTGCGTGCCGTAATCGGCAAAGGCGGCATGGGCCCGAAGACGCTGAAAGGTCTGCAAGAGCACGGTGCGGTCTACCTGAACGCCATCGGCGGTGCGGCGCAGTACTACGCGCGTTGCGTGAAGAAGGTCAAAGGCGTAGACCTGATGGAATTCGGCATCCCGGAAGCGATGTGGCACCTGGAAATCGAAGGGTTCGCCGCGATCGTCACGATGGACTCGCATGGCAACTCGCTGCATGCGGATATCGATGAGCATTCGCTGACGAAGCTGAGTGATTTTGCGGAGAAAGTGTTTTAATTGACGGCTAGAAAAGAGTAGGTGGAAAGGGGCTCTTCCTGTGTGGGAAGGGCCCCTTTTTGTTGTGGTGTTTTACAAAAAACTCTTATGTACGTGGAGGTCATACACATTCATTAATAACGTAGCATAACGTTTTGCTTCTATGAATTGGGAGTTGAACCTTTTGTCATGCCAACTGGTACGCTTCTCCGCACTGAGCCTAGCATTCCGTTCCGCAATTGTGAATCCTTTGGCAGTTGATTTTCTCGCCGAACATATTTTTCTATTAGTTCAGGAAGTGTCTTTGTGCCCAAATCTGCAACGAATTCATCATGATCATGTACATAAACCCCACGCCAAGACCAACTCACTTTAAACACATGTGCGAAGTAATAAGTTGATGAGCAACGTTCGACCTCATATAGATCGAAGTAGTATTCGGTGTCATGCTGTACTTCGACAGTAATCGCCCTATCGGAATCAACAAGAATCGCTTCCTGAAAATAGTAATGCGGATTGTCAAGCGTGTCATTAGTCGCAAAAGCTAACAAGATACGACGCGGATGAAATTTTTGTGCCTCCTCGATCACAACACAATCCCCCTTTTACCCAATGTCTCGACAAGGAAATGCCGATACTTCATACATTCCTCCAACGCCTCGTCCTTATGCCCCTGATCTGAGAGGTACTGGGAGTAGTGCTGTGATACCTCATCCAACTTCAAGAGCAGTTCATGCTGCTGGTAGATCGAGATGGCTCTCTTCAAATGCTTGCCGCCTTGCTCGCGTTGCTCTCTTCGGAAGCAGACGAAAGCAAAGACACGGTGAACATCACCATTTAGGGCATTTGTATCGTCGATGAGAGAACGGGCTTTCACTGCGTATTCCTGAGCCTTTTCAAGAGCTGGGGCACCGGTGCCGTTTTCAAGGTATAAACCGGCGATCTCGCAGTAGGTCTTACTTGCTTTCTCCGCTTCCTTCGCAGTCTCGAAGAACGAAGCGTAATTCTTCAAGTCACGTACGGTCTCTTCCCACGCACTAACCGGATTGAACAGAAGCATTTTATCTTTCATCACTTCCATCACGCTACTGGTGGCTTGCGTCTGTTCTAGGAGGGCGACCGCCTTGGACGCGTATTGCTCCGCTCTTGCGTAGTCGCGATTGGCGTGATAGGTTTTCGCAAGTTCAAAGAAGACCTTCCCGCGTCCTTCTTCACTCATCCATTCCTCAGACATGGAGGTCAGTTCCTCGTAGTTCTTGAAAACCTCCTCCACCATGCCTTGATTCTTGAACAAGGTAGCAGCTTCAATCAAAATCCACGCCTTGATAGTGGGATCAGGAGTGAGAACTTTAGCAAATTCCTCCTTGGCGCGTTCAACGTAGTGAGACGCGACTTGGAAGTTCCGTTTCTTCCGAAACGTAATTGCCATAGACATCATGGCTTTGGCCAGCAACTCTACCCTGTCGTGCAGGGTAGCCAGTTCTCGAACCGCGTTGAACTGTTCCTCCGCTTCTTCAAGTTCTCCAAGTTCGAGATAGCACGTCCCAAGGTGATAGCGCAAATCCGCAGTCTCGATACTGTGTGGAGGCATATCCAGCAGTTCAAGCAGTATGACCTTTGCACCGCCGTATTCCTTATGTGTCATAAAAGCGACCGCCATCTTGTACTTGCTGTGCAGCTCCATATCCAAGTCGATGCCCTGCAACAGCTTGTCCATCGGAACTTCCAACCGTTTGGCGAGTTCTGTCAGTACCTTGTACGAAGGACGTGCCCTGTCGCTCTCAACCTGCGAAATCATCGAGGGGGTACAAAGCCCCTGTGCCAATTCAATTTGCGTCAATTTCAGACGAATACGAGCCTCCCTGATCCGCGCACCAAGGGACGTGCCCGTTTGGTTATTGTCTTTTTTGCTCATGTAAGTGCTTCAACCTCCCGTATGAGTATCTGTTATGGGAGTAATTGTACACTGTCTCGTTAAAAATGTGCCGTTCTATTTAAAAGCGGGCGCAGTTGGATTATCATGTCGATATTATCTGATAATTCATTACAAAAAAAACCACCCACCGTAATGGCGAATGGTCATGGTACGTACGATCGTAAAGCTATTGGGTCAATGTCGGCGAATCGTGTGGGGGGCGAAACTCTGCATCTACTGTGGTGCTAGAAAACGCATAAAACGAGAAAACCGTGAGCATAGCCAATGCGAGTACAACTAGCTTTTTCACTTACAAGTCCTCCTCTCCGTATCTGTTTGTATTTCCAGCAGTCAATTCCTCCGCCTTTATATAGTACGACATCAGGGATTCTGAATCATTCAACAACCTATAATGGCGCATTAGAAGTTTGCAAGCAATCAGTCGATGTTGGTCAGCAACTGCTTCCGATTCTACAATCTCTACGGCACCTTCAATACCCCCGGTGAAAGTCGAATGGAGTAATATCATTTTTGCGTATAGATCGGGCATCTGCATTTTGTTGATGAGTTCCATTTGGTTTTCTAGCAATTGTATTGCTGTTTCCGTATGTCCAAGCTTATCAAGAACCTTGGCATAATCTTTGATCGCGAAGATCCGATCCAGAGGGAAGTCCTCAGCCGTCGCTATGGATTCTTCAAATAAAGCCTTTGATTTTTCGAATTCCCCCATCTTGTATTCAATGTATGCCACGTTGTGTAATGCACTGCCGATTTCATGAACATCCTCAGACTTTCTAAAAGAATCCAAAGATCTATACAATTGATCTCTCGCTTCATGGAGCCGCCCATTTTCATATGCAATCATCGCGAGGGAGTAGTAAATACCGCCAAGTCGCTTCGGATCGTCCCTAATTAGACCTTTGGCTTCATCTATCAATTGATAAGCGTTCGTGTAATCCTTTCTTACCGTACAGCTGGTTACCATATGACGGATTGTCCGATCGAATTGGCCAGAATCGTTGAAGGACTTTTTTACTACCTTGGCCAGTCTATGCGCTTCCGCTCGAAATTCATGTGCAATCTCATACTGTTGCAACTCATGATAAAGCTTTCCCATTCGGATATTGGCTTCACACTTCTCGGTGGCCCCAATTGCAAGAGATTGGAATTTTTCAGCTAATTTCTTCGCTCGTTGCAAGTCGTATAAATGATAAATGAGCGAATCGAGTTCCTCTACCAACTCTTGCACGTCGGTCTGTAAAATGCGGTCAACAGACACGCCAAGAGCATTCGAGATGTTCTCCAACTCATAGTTGAACAACAACCTTTTATCCTTCAGCATTCTACTAACCGTATGCCTACTCAACTTCATACGAATAGCCAAGGCGGTCACTGTATAAGCGTCGCCTTTCTCTTCCATGATCTCACGTATTCGTCTCCCCAGCGGGATGTGATGAACAGCGGTATGTGAAGGTGCATTTAGCGTACCCACGTAACTTCCTCCAATCTAAATCCTTCTATCGAAAAAAGAAGTAAATATTCGTGATAACTTTGACGAATATTATTATATATCAAATTTACTATGTGTGTTGATTCATTTGGAAAGAGTTGAGACGATTTTTGTCGCGGGTGTTCAGCATGGTTATATTGATGCGGGGAGAGAGGGGGTAGGGGGATATACCCCCTGCTGCCTAGAAAGGCGTACAGAGGGAAATAGAGAGGGGAGAGTGCGTCCTTATGATCTCTCTGAACTAAAGAAAGACGAACACAGGCATGATTTCTGTGTTCGTCTTTTAAATTACTCGTATGCGTTCCCTGCACCAGAAGAGGACGATGTTGTGAGGTTCTTAAATCTCATCTTGTAGCCAACACCAAAGGGAACATCTGTAAGGTATCGAGTGAACCATGTACCACCGCTTTGAGGATATGTTCCACTGACAGAGAGCTTATCGTAACTCGAAAAAACATTATCTGTAATTTTGATCACCTCATATTGAACGTATGGGGAGCCGCTATAGTTCGATTCCTGCCAACCATTGAGGGTTAATTGTCCATCATAGCGAACCTGATCGAAGGAATTATTGCTAATGATCTCCTCATTCGAAGCTATATTGTTGAAGTCCCAGTACAGAACGGACTGAGTCAACGAGTTTTGTTCAACCACCGCAGCCCTTACTTCACGAGATTTTGTCTTCGATTTCTTTACCTTGAAGTAGTCAGGGAACTTGGGGTTCATGTTCACTTCAAGCGGTTCAATCAAGACCTTCCACTGACCATTCTCATTCACAGTCTCAAACGGGGTCACAGGGAGATCAACTTTGTCCTGATACTCCAAGACCACAGAGAAGTTGACGTGTGTGGCATCAACAACATCCTTGTCGACAATTTTGTAGTCAACCAGCGGGTTCTCCTTGTGACGTTGGGTATACTCATTCTTTTGGGCTGTTTCGTCATTGAAGCGCACATCGTCTGCAAGCTCTACCATGAGGTCAACGTCACCAACTTGATTAGCATTGAGATACGTGTTGATGACTTTGTTCGGCGAATTGGGCAGAGGTTTCGCCGCGTGAGAAACCTCAGTACTCGATGTTCCCAGTACCAACGCCGACAATAAAGCAACCGTCGAAGTTAGAGATACTACTTTTTTCAATTCCACAACTAACAACTCCTAACATCTATGAATTTCCATCTCATACCCAATGGTATGTTGTGAAAAAATAAAAGTCAATATTTTGTGCGGAATTTACTTAATCACAATTCGGTCAATAAAAAAACCACGCATTATGTGCATGGGTCGAAGCAATTACCGAGGCCGACTTCTACTTTTTTCTCAGTAAGATTCATGATCTTCTCTGGACGTCAAACTCAGACGATTCTTTGCAAAAATGGATACTGGTAAAAATCTATGAAGAGCATAAATATCGACCAAGTTTTCCGTTTTAGCTTCTTGAGTGAAGTAAACTCATACTAGAAGAGTTACGCTTCCTATGTTTCCTCGTGCAATGAGAACGAGATTGCTAGATTCCTTTAGATTTTTTCCTTTTTCCTAATAAAGAAGAATAATCCTCCCCAATCAATAAGAAGAGAAGGATTATGGTTCAGTCTTAGGAAATGATGGAGATTGCTCACTCCCCCCGCCCTAACAGATAAAACCCGTTCGCCTGGCCCGAGGAGTGGATGGTCGAGATGCGTTGCATCGGGTAAACCGTCAGGAAGACACCGGTTCCCTTGGTCACGGGTCCCGTTTTCTGCCCGCCGTGCAGTTGGTACATCGGTGTGACGGGGTTGGGGGAAGCAGTGTGCGTTTGGTAGACGGGGGCTAGGGCTTCGAGTTTCAGGTAGTCGTAGGGGATATGCGGTTGCATGGTTCGGATCGCGTCATGGGTCAGCAGAGAGAACCATTCGTCGGCGCGAATGTAGGCGGCGGCACTAGGGTTTTCGCCGTTATTTCGGCTGATGTAGAACTGGGTGGCGTGCTCCGGCTTTTTTTCTTCGGCCGAGTTGTTCGGGTAGTTGATGTGTACATTTTTCACTTCGCCGCCTTGCGTCGGTGCCTGCAACGTCATGTGCAGTTCCAGCAGCGTCCCGTTCGCTTCGTACTCCATCTCGAAGCGGGTCAGGTGGTAGTCGAGCGTTGGGTCAAGCTGTGAGCGGATCTGCTTCCAGTCCGCAGCGAGGTCCTGTTCATAGACGTTTTTCGTGAGGGCGTTACGGGTAAACGTCCGGTCGGTGTTGGGGAAATATTCAGGTGCAAACGTCGCCACGAACCCGATCAACACCAGCACGAGGAGGAGCAGAAACGGTTTTTTCATAGAACTCCCTTTCTTTGGAAAAGATAGATTGTCACTAGCCTATCGCATCGGATCGCAAAAGGGAACCTTTTTCCCTCTCATACGTAGTACCTCCTATCAACTCTATGACGAAAGAAGGGGTATCCATGCGCGAGAAGCCGAGTTTCTGGCAGAATGTGAAGGGGATGTTTCAAGACCGGGGGACGCCGGTGCGCGACAAGTTGCTGATCGTGGGTGGAGCGGTCTATATCCTGTCGCCGATCGACCTGATCCCGGATTTCCTGCCCATTCTCGGGTACACGGATGATTTTGCCTGCCTGATCGGGACGGTCGTACTGTTCCGCAAGTCGTACAACAGCTATGTCAAACGCAACCGCGTCGTCTTCGAACAAAAGCCGCCGCACGACTGGCGCTAGGACAGGCTCGGGGCAGAGCAGACGCAAGAGAAGTTGCATCCCCCGACCTTTCTGGCTATAATAAGGCAAGGAAAAGTCAGGGAAGAGGAGAGTATCCATTTCGCAAAACGTCAGCGAGTCGGGGATGGTGGGAGCCCGATGGGAAGGAAATGGAGAAGCGCACCTCGGAGACGCCGCCTGAACCGTGAGTAGGGCGTGCCGGGTCTGCCCGTTACAGCAGAAGAGTTGGCCTTCGCGTTGCACGACGCGCAACGCAAGAGAAGGCAACAAGAGTGGCACCGCGGGAGTAACAGCTTTCGTCTCTTTCGATTCGGCAAGTAGGAATCGAGGAGACGGGAGCTTTTTTTGTTGCAACAGATAGTCATTTTAGACAAAAAGGTGTGTGTGAAGATGTCCTACAAACAACTGCTGGCCCAAGTGATCGCCCCGCTGGTCGAGATGACCGAAGAAGAAGTTCTCCGCATGATCGAAACGCCGAAAGACCCGAAGATGGGCGACTTGGCGTTCCCGTGCTTCCAACTGGCGAAAAAGCTCCGCAAGGCACCGCCCTTGATCGCCCAAGACCTCGCCGGGCAACTGGAAGGCAAGCTGGCGGAAGCGAATTTCCCGCTCGCTCATGTGCAAGTGGTCAACGCCTACATCAACTTCTACCTCGACCAACAGGCGGTCGCTCGCGACGTGATCTCGACCGTCCTGACCCAAGAGGCGTCCTACGGTGCATCCGAAGAAGGCCAAGGCGCGAACGTCACGATCGACTTGTCCTCTCCGAACATCGCCAAGCCGTTCTCGATGGGCCACCTGCGCTCGACCGTCATCGGCAATGCGCTGGCGAACATCCTTGAAAAGCTCGGCTACTCCCCGATTCGCATCAACCACCTCGGCGACTGGGGCACCCAGTTCGGCAAACTGATGGTCGCGTACAAAAAGTGGGGTTCCGAGGAAGCCGTGCGCAAGGAACCGATCATGGAGTTGCTCCGCCTCTATGTGAAATTCCACGACGAAGCGGCGAACGACCCGGCGCTGGAAGACCAAGGCCGCGAGTGGTTCAAGAAGCTGGAGGACGGCGACGAGGAAGCGACCGCGCTCTGGCAGTGGTTCCGTGACGAGTCGTTGAAGGAGTTCAATAAGACCTATGAACTGATGGGCATCAAGTTCGACTCCCTGCACGGCGAAGCGTTCTACAACGACAAGATGGACCGCGTGATCGACCTCTTGGAGGAAAAGGGTCTGTTGGTCGAGAGCGAAGGCGCGATGGTCGTCGACTTGGAAGCGGAAGGCATGCCGCCGTGCCTGATCAAGAAGCGCGACGGGGCGACGTTGTACGCCACCCGTGACTTGGCGGCAGCGCTGTACCGTCAGGACATGTATTCTTTTGCCAAAGCGTTGTACGTGGTCGGTGGGGAGCAACGCTTGCACTTCCGTCAGGTGTTCGAAGTGCTCAAGAAGATGGGCTACGAGTGGGCGAACGAAATGCACCACATCCCGTTCGGCATGATGCTCAAAGACGGCAAGAAGATGTCCACCCGCAAAGGCAAGGTCATCCTGCTCGATGAAGTCCTGAAGCAAGCGATCGAAGACGTGTCCAAGGTCATCGCCGAGAAGAACCCGAACCTCGCCAACGCCGAGGAAGTGGCGAAGCAGGTCGGTGTCGGCGCGGTCATGTTCCACGACTTGAAGAACTTCCGCCTCAACGACATCAACTTCTCGTGGGAAGAGATGCTGACGTTTGAAGGCGAAACCGGCCCGTATGTGCAATACACCAACGCCCGTGCGAATTCGATCCTGCGCAAAGCCGGCTACCAAGGCGGCGCGGTCGAGCTGACCGACGGCGCGCTGGAAGGCGCGGAAACGTGGGCGGTCGTCACGCTGCTGCTCAACTTCCCGACGGTCGTCGAGCGTGCGGGGCAGGAATTCGACCCGTCCTTGATCGGCAAGTATGTGATCGACTTGGCGCAGGCGTTCAACAAGTTCTACGCCAACGTCCGCGTGCTGGCGGAGGATGCGGCGGTGCAGACGGCTCGCCTGCATCTGGTCAAGGCGACGACGATCGTGCTGACGGAAGGGTTGCGTCTGCTCGGTTTGCAAGCGCCGCAGGAGATGTAAGCGCGGATGCTGACTCGTTTCGGGTTCACCGATTACGAAAACAAAGTCTATGAGACGCTTCATCGCGTCGGCAAGCCGATGACCGGCTATGCGCTGGCCAAGGAGTCGGGCGTACCGCGGGGCAAGATTTATGAAGTGCTGCACCGTTTGGTAGACAAGGGGATCATCCTCGAATCGGCGAGCGGCACCAAGAACGAGTACCAGGCAGTCGATGTCGAGATCGTGATCGCGACGCTGACTCGGTTGTTTCAGGAGAACATCGAGGAGCTGCGCAGCGGGTTCGCCCAGCGGCGGGAGGAGACGGATGACCGCGTCTGGATGCTCCGAGACGACCGAATGATGATGCAGACGATCGAAGCGTGGATTCGGCAGGCCAAACGCTCGATCCACCTCTCGCTCTGGTCGGATGAGTACCCGCCGCTCCTGCCGCTGCTCGAAGTGAAAGAGCGGGAAGGCGTGCAGATCGATGCGTTGACGCTGGGAGCGGTGGAGAGCGAATTGGCGGGGCTGTACACGTTCCCCGTTCCCGAGCGGGAAGCGCACTCGCTGAAGCGCTGGCGGTTGCTCGTCGTCGACGAGAGCCGCTTGCTGCTGGCGCTGTTCCACGAAGGCGAGATGAAGGGGATGATGACCGCTTCGTCGCCGTTCGTGCAATTCTTCATCGACTTTTTCTACCACGATGTGGCGCTGAGCGAGATCACGACTCGCTACTATGACGACGTGCTCGCCAAGGATGAAAAGATTCGGAATCTCTTAATCAAGTTGCGCTACTAACGTTCTTATGAACGCTGACAAAAAGATACAATTTTTCAACTGTTGTATAAAAATTCCGAAATACAGAGGGAAAACTGTTTTTGTGTTGAATCTTATCTTATAGGTTGGTTACGTTATCCAGATTTACACGAATAATGGAGAGAGCGTTCCCACCTGGGAGGGATTCTGATTTGAACGTTGTGATGGCCGATTTCTATTGGCTGAACGCGGCGATCTCGCTGAGTGTGTTCGGCTACTACTTATATCGTCTGGGGCGTGGGTCGTTCAAAGGGACGCGTCCGGTGTTTCGCGCTTTGACCATCGTGATGCTGCTGCTGTTTTTCTACACGCTGTATCTGGCGGTGCGCAACTCGTCACCGCTCGGTTTCGTGTCGACGGAAGTGATCACGTCGCTCAATGAACCGGGGGCGAAATGGCTGTTCAGCGGGGCGTTGATCACGCTCGGGTGCATCGGGTTGTTCTTCCTCGGTCGCCGCTTGGAGCCGGTGGAGGACGAGATGGCGATGAGCGTGTTGCACCGGCGCTACCGGTACATGATCGAAGGCGACCCTCGGGCGATTCTGATGTTCCAGCACGACCGGACGCTGGCCGAGGTCAACCGCCAAGGCAGCAATTGGCTGTCCGGCACGCCGGAGGAGCTGCGCGGCTTGTCGGTGGAGTCTGTGCTTGATCGCTTGGGCTTTGACGAGCCGGAGGTCGTGTTCGAGCGGGTCTTGCTGAAACGGTCGGTGGAAGTGAAGACGGAGGAGCGTATCCTCGGCGACTTCGAATGGTCCGACCTGCACTGTGACAAAGGCAACCTGCTCGGCTCGATGCTCTGTTTCCGCGACGTGACCGCCGACAAGAAGTTCCAGCGCGAGATCATCCAGTCGGAAAAATTGGCGGTGGTCGGGCAGTTGGCGGCAGCGACGGCGCACGAGATTCGCAACCCGCTGACCTCGATCAAAGGCTTTCTGCAACTGCTGGAGCACCGCATGGAGCGGGAGGGACAGCAGGGCGAGACGAGGGAGTACACGCGGATCATGGTCGAAGAGGTCGACCGGATGGAGAAGATCATCCGCGACTTCCTGCTGATGACCAAGCCGAGCGATGTCACCCGCGAGATCGGCTCGCTCAACGCCGTGTTGGAGCGGGTGCTCGTCCTGATCCAGAACCAGGCGATTCTGCGCAACATCCACGTGATCACCGAACTCGGCGATCTGCCGCAGGTGCCGATGCACAAGGAAGCGATCCAGCAGGTGGTGCTCAACCTGACGCAAAACGCGCTGGAAGCGATGAACATCGGCGGCACGCTGACCCTGCACACGTTTGTCGAGGACTCGTACATCGCGATTCGCGTGCAGGACACGGGCGTCGGGATGACGGAGGAGGAAGTGAACAACCTCGGCTCACCGTTCTATTCGACGAAGACGGAAGGTACGGGCCTCGGCTTGACCGTCTCCTCGAAGATCATCAAGGAGCACGGCGGCGAGATGCAAGTGGAAAGTGAAAAAGGCAAGGGGACGACGATCACCGTTCGCCTGCCGATTGCATAAGATTCAAGGTTTGATACGTACCTCTCGTTTTGTTACTAGACGAGAGGTATTTTTATAGTTTTTGTTTTTGGTTAAAATGGGTGAAACTTTTTGAACATTCTCCTCGTCGTAAAGGGTGGAATGCATTCCCAGAGATACCAGACGAAGGAGGTCTTTTTTTATGAAAAACGGAAAACGTTGGATGACGGTGATCGCGGTCGGTGCGTTGTTGATGAGTTCGTCGATGGCGGCGGCCGAAGGGACGGGAGCGCCGGAAGCGACGCAGACCCAGCCGACTCAACAGACGGACAGCGTCTATCGCGATCTGAACGAGCATTTCTCGGCGCATTCGGTGCAGCACCTGACGCGCATCGGGATGATCGACTCGCAGGGGCAGGCGATGTTCCACCCGGATCAAGCGGTGCAGCCGAGCGTGCTGAATGCCTGGTTGGGGAACACCTTGGGGGCTGATGCCAAGTCGAGCGGCGACCGGACGCAGGTGACGCGAGCGGAAGCGGCCGTCTGGGTGGCTTCGGCGATGCCGGCGGTGAACACGGGGATCAACGGGGGCAACATGGAGGTTCCCTACACCGATACGGAAGGCGTGACGCAAGAGCAGCAGGATGCGATCCATCTGCTGTATACGCTGGGAATCATGATCGGCAACGGGCACGGGCTGTTCATGCCGGAGCAACCGCTGACTCGCGGCGAGGCGGCGGTGCTGCTGGAGCGGGCGATGCTGCGCTCGTTGCAAGCGGGGATGAATGTGGACTATGAAGTGGTGAAAGAAAACCTGCCGGAAGCGGTGGCGAACAAGTTGGAAGCGAATAAGACGGTCGCCGGGATGCACGCGATGATCGTCGACGACGCTCGCTACCTGATCATCACGGCGGGGGCTGTGCCGACGACCGGCTATGCGATCAACGTGAAGGGCTTGGAGCAGACCGATGCGGGGATCTTCGTGCAGACGGAGCTGCAGAAACCGGAGGAAGGCAAGATGCAGGGGCAAGTCATCACCTATCCGACTGTTGTGCTGAAGGTGACGGATGTAAAAGCGCCGGTGTATCTGTTGGATGGTGCTCGGTAAGAAAACTGTAAGGCAGCCAGAGTCACTTGGGCATAAAGATGTTAGGGAAACCCGAGTCTACGTCTGTTCTTGCAAAAAAAGACCGTCTTGCTTATTGGCAAGGCGGTCTTTTGTATTCTTAACAAGTTCCGTATTGGAACGGTCTGTTTTATAAAACGTGACTCGTGTTGGCACGGAGTCGTCACGGTCTGTTTTCACAAATCGTGTCCCGTGTCGGCACGGTCTTATTTCACAAACTGCTCCACGAAGTAGCTCGCTGACAGCGGCTCTCCCGTGGCGTTGGCGATCATCTCGTTCCAGTGCCAGCGATTGCCGGGGCGGAAGACGTTCTCGGTCAGCCATGTGCCGACTTGCGGTGCGCCCGTAAGCGAGGTGATCCCGAGGTCGCGCTCCATCGCGGCGTTGAGCTGGGAGGCGGTCAGTTCGCCGAGGATGTAGTTCTGGTAGTAGACGGGGGAGCAGCCGAGGTGGATCTTCGCCGCCCAGTCCGGCTCGTTGCGACCTTCCGGACGCGTCACGCGCTGGAACTGCTCGACATACTGCCACCACAGCGCGTTCAGGTCTTGCTCCGGGTTGGCGTACAGGTCGCGCTCGAAGTGGGTCATCACCAGCCCCCAGCGCATGAAGATCAGCATCTGACGGGTCAACTGCTTGGCGACGGCCGTAGCCGACTTCTTCGCTTCGGATGGGTCGACGCCGGCGATCTTGTGCAGCCAGTCGGCGTTCTTGGTCAGGCGGCCGAACAGCATGGCGATCGCTTCGGTGGTCAGCGTGTGCGCCGGTTCGCGCAGCGTCCACGGCAGGTCGGTGTCATGGTATTTGTCATAGACGGCGTGGCCGAGCTCGTGGAGCATCGTCGACATCCAGTATTCGTTCGAGCGGCAGTTGCAGAGGATGCGCACATCCCCTTCGCGGTCGATGTCGATGCAGTAGGCGTGCTGGTTCTTGCCTTCGCGCTCGAACAGGTCGGAGCGATCGAGGATGTCTTGGATCTCCAAGCCGATACCGTCAAAATACGTCTTGGACAACGCGACCACGTCCTGCTCCTTGAAGAAGCGGTCGAGGTCGATCTCGCCGCCCGCCGGCGCTTCTTGGAAGAACGGGTCGGCGTAGTGCCACGCTTGCACCTGTTGCGGGTCGATGCCGAAGCGAGCGGCCAGTTCGCCGTCCAGCTCCGCCTTGACGGAGGCAAACGGCGCGTCGGTCGCTTCCTTCAACTCGGCGAGGACTTGGAACAGCTCCTGCTCCTCGATCTCCTGCAGGGCGAGGCTCATCTTGTAGAAGTTCTCATAGCCCAGTTGGCGAGCCGCTTCGTTGCGCAGCTTGACGAGAGCGATCACTTTGCCGGCCACTTCGGTGCCGATCTGCTTGCTCGCTTCCCACGCTTGGCGACGCTTGGCGTTGTCCTTCTCTTGGGCGAGGATGTCGTTCAGGTCGTTCTCCGAGACTTTAGTCCCGTCGATGACGGCGCGGAAATTGGTGAACGCACTCTCGATCTCCGTCTCGCGCTTAACCAGTTCGTCGATTGCCGCCGGGTCGATCTGCTGGCCGGCGAAGCGGTTGTACAGCACGTCGAGCTGGCGAGCGAGCAGCGGGTCGGTGACCGCGCCGGACGCTTGCAGCCGCTTCAGTTCGGCAAACGCGTCGCGATCGGCGTAGAGCTTGAGCAGTTCCGCTTTCGCCGCCGTAAACTTGGCTTCGTCCTCCTCAAGTCCGGTCGTCGTCATGTTCCAGAAGGTGACGCCTTCGCCTTTGCTCAATTCGGCGAGGCGCGGGGCGTAGCGCGTCAGAAAGTTTTGCATCTGTTCGTTCATGGTATAAACCTCCTAGGATTGGAGTCATTCTGATCAGGTGTGTTATTCTACCTATTGTAGCAGATTCCGGATGGGGGGAGGGGGATTCGCGATGTTCGACCCGACTATTTTTGACAATTTGAAAGTCGTGCTGGAAGGCGCGCTGTACGAGCTTGATGCGGACAAGCGAGCCCTCGTGATCGGGCGCGAAGACCTCGTCGATCTGGCGGGGATGTCGCGCGCGTTTCGGATGCGCTTGCGACTGCCCGAAGGCGCCTGCGTCGCCGAGGTGGAACTGACCAGCGGCCTGCTCGATTTTGCGGCCGAATTGCAACGGCTGCGCTTGGCGGAAGAAGCGCCGGGGTCGCGGTTGCAGGTCTCGTTTCGGATGCCGCCCGATCGGGTGCAGGCGCTGCCCGCCATCGCCGCGCATATGACCGAAGTCTGGGGCGAAGTCGCCGAGGTGCGGCATGAGCGAGTGTCGGTGCTGCCTGTGGAGGCGGAGCAGGAGGACGTGTCCGTTCGAGCCGGTTCGGAGGCGAACGCGGAGGAGGAACTCGCCACGAACCCTTTTGCCACAGGGGAGTATCGCGTGACTTTGGCGTTTCGCGGCAAGATCGACGAAGACAACATTCATGACATCGAGTTGCTGTTGGATCATGTGGTGAGCACGCTGGATACGATGGAAGAAGTGGAGGGTTCGCGCTGAGCGAATCCTTTTTTTAGTAGATGGGAGTCATTTTTATAGAAAAATTATTCTCCTGCCTCTTTTCTTTTACAATCTGATGATTATAATAGAGATGTACTCAAACATAAATCATCGGAGGATGAAATCAAATGAAGAGTAAAAATGTTCGTGTTTTCGCTTTCAGCCTGCTGGCGACCGCGCTTGTGATCGGCACCGGCTCCTACAACCTGAACGGGGTGAACACCGCCCATGCCGCGTCCAACGTCGTGATCAACGAAGTGATGTACAGCCCGACTTCCGGCGGTGAATGGGTGGAACTGTACAACCCGACCTCCTACTCGATCTCCCTGTCCGGCCTGCTTCTGTCCGACAACGAAGGGTATGACACCAACGAAGGGGAGTACTGGTTCCCGTCCGGCGCTTCGATTCCGGCGCATGGCTACGTAACCGTCGGCGCTTCCAACTCCAGCGCCTCGTACAAATGGTCGTCCGGCGGCCCGGCGCTGTCCAACTCGGGCGACGGCGTCTACCTCGTCAGCGATTCGAACCGCAGCGGCACCTGGTCGTCCGGCGAAGTGATCGACGGCTTCGAATTCTCCTCGGGCTGGGGCGCTAGCGGCAACGGCTATTCGCTGGAACGCAAGTCGGCCGACTACAGTTCCACCTCTTCTTCCACGTGGGCGCAATCGAGCGCGTACGGCGGCACCCCGAACGGCTTGAACTCCGTATCCGGCGGCTCGGGCGGCGGCTCGACCGGGAACAAGACGGTGATGTTTGACAACGCCCACTGCGAAACGTGCGGCAACTCCGACTGGGTGATCAACGGCGCGTACTCCGATTTTGCCGACGCGCTGAAGAACCAAGGGTATACCGTCGTCGAGAACAAGTCGACGATCACCTCGTCCGTGCTGTCCGGCGTTGATGTCCTGATCTTGCCGGAACCGAACTCGAACTTCTCTTCCTCCGAAAAATCGGCGATCAACGATTTCGTCCTCAACAAAGGCAAAGGCCTGTATATCATCTCCGACCATGCGCAATCGGACCGCAACAGCGACGGTTGGGACTCCGTGGAGATCTTCAACGGCTACACCCTCGGCAACTACTCGTCGACCAACGAGTGGATCGGCAAGAACTTCGGGTTCCGCGTCGATGAAGTCGACTACACCCAAGAGCCGATCACCGATATTCGCTCCCATGCGATCACTTCGGGCGTTTCCTCGCTGGCGGTATGGAACGGCGCGACCTTCCGGATCACCAACTCGTCCTACGCGAAGGGCGTCGCGTACCTCTCCGGTCACGCCGACCCGTACGTCGTCGCGTCTCAGTTGCCGTCCGGCGGTCGCGTCTCGGCGATCGGCGACTCCTCGCCGTACAACGACGGTTCCGGCCTGACTTCGGTCGCGAACTACAACTCTTGGCCGCAATACTCGATCTCCAAGCTGGCGGTCAACACCGTCAAGTGGCTGGCGAAAGACCTGTAGGCCGCCCTTTTGGAAAAAAGTCTTTGTCAAGCACCCTGCCTTCCTTGTGGAGGGCAGGGTTTCTTTTGTCGCGTCACGAAATGTTAAGAGAGTGGAAGGAACACGGACAGGAGGCAGACAGACGATGAAACGACATGAAAACCAAGTGGCGATCGTGACCGGCGCGTCCGGCGGCATCGGTCGTGCGACGGCGATTTCCTTGGCGCACGAAGGATTCAAACTGGCGCTCGGCGCTCGTTCGGTGGAGAAACTGGTCGAGTTGGCGCAGGAAGTGGAGGCGATCTCGGGACTGGCGCCGCTGACGCTTGCCCTCGACGTGCGCGATGAGGCGCAGGTCCAAGCGTTCGTGGCGGCGACGGTGGAGAAGTATGGCCGCCTCGACGTGCTCGTCAACAACGCCGGTCTGGCGAAGGGCGTCACCCCGTTGATCGAGGAAGCGGACAGCGCCAACTGGCAGCAGATGATCGACACCAACGTGATGGGCGTGCTCTTGATGACGCGAGCGGCGGTGCCGCACATGATCGACGGCGGCAACGGCCATGTGATCAACATCGGTTCGATCGCCGGGCGGGAAGCGTACGCGGGCGGCGCGGTCTATTGCGCGACCAAGTTCGCCGTGCGGGCGATCACCGACGCGCTGCGCCAAGAGTTGCTCGGGCAGCCGGTGCGGGTGACGACGGTCGATCCGGGCATGGTCGAGACCAACTTCTCGATGGTGCGCCTCGGCGATCAGGGCAAAGCGGATGCGGTCTATGCGGGCATGACGCCGCTGACGGCGGAAGACATCGCCGATTGCGTGTCGTTTGCCGCGACCCGTCCGGCGCATGTGAACATCGACGCGATCATCGTCAAGCCGCTCGACCAAGCGGGCGCGGGAAAAGTCGCCCGTCGTACGTAAAGGGATAGGCTCGGCTCTAAAAATATGATAGATTATTAAGGAAGGGTATTAGTTCTAGGCAATTCGCAATGGGGGATGAGTGAATGCGCCATGTATCGGCCGAGATGGTGCAACCGGGCAATGTGCTCGCGCGTGCGATCTATGCCAGCGACGGACGTCCGTTGCTGAATGCCGGCGTGCAATTGACCGTCGGCATGTTGAGCACGTTGCGCCGATTGGGCGTATCGATGCTGTATATCGAGGACAAGCGGTTTCAGGACGTGGTGATCGAGGAGGTCGTCTCCGAGGAAACCAGACGGGAAGCGCTGTCCAATTTCGCCCTCGCCGTCCAGCATATCTCGGGCGGCAAGGATTTCAACACCAAGCAGATCTCGATGGCCGCGTCCTCGTTGATCGACGAAGTGATGAAAAATAAAAAAGTGCTCGTCAACCTGTCGGACATCCGCACGGTGGACAACGCGCTGTTTATCCATTCGCTCAACGTGTGCATCCTCTCGATCGCGATCGGGACGCACATGGGGCTAAACCGCAACCAGTTGCAGGATCTGGCTCTGGGCGCTTTGTTCCATGACATCGGCAAGATCGAGCTGCCGGAGAACCTGATGCGCTCGGAGGACGAGGAACTGCCCAAGACGCTGAACAAGGACCAGAAGCATACGTGGCGCGGCTACAAGCGCCTGCGCAAGCGCAACGAGGTCTCGATCGTCGCGGCGCACGTCTGCCTGCAGCACCATGAGCATGTGGACGGCACCGGGTACCCGCGGGCGATCACCGGCGATGACATGCACCCGCTGGCGAAGATCGTCGCCGTGGCGAACGCGTTTGACAACCTGATCGCGGGCGGGGAGGATCGAAAGCCGATGTTGCCGCACGAAGCGACCGAGTACATCATGAGCCAAGCGAACAAGAAGTTCGATCATGACGCGGTGATTCATTTCCTGCGCTGTGTCGCCGTTTATCCGACCGGCATGTCGGTGAAACTGGATACGGGACTGCATGGCATCGTCGTCGGTCAGCACAAAGGCTTGCCTGCCCGTCCCGTCGTGCGGGTGTTCGTAAAGGAACAGGGCGAGTGGGAGTCGCATGAGGTGAAGGAGATCGACCTGGCGACGGAAACGACCACTTTTATTCAAAAAGTATTGGTGTAAGCGGCATGAGACAGCTCCTGCTCCCGTTGGGGGCGGGGGCTTTTTGAGTCCGGGAGGTTTAAGCCGATGAGAAAATACATCTTGGTGTTGCTGCTGGTGGCGCTCACCGCGACTTTTCTGGTGCTGAGTTATCTCAAGAAATCGAACGAGCCGCAGGAGGACGCTGCCGAACGCAAGGCTGCGTCCAAGCTGGCGGTGCAGTTCGCCCGGCAGTTGCTGTCCTATGACGACTGGACGGACAGCACCCATGTGCGCGGGTTGGAGTTGGCCGAGACGCGGATGCAGAACTTCTTGCAACGGGACCATCGTTATCTGTATGAGTGGATGGCGTATGAGTACGGCGAGGAGTATCTGCCGCACGTGGACGATGTGGAAGTGACGGAAGTGTACCCGGTTCTCTTGCCGGAGAAAAAGCCGCGCCATGTGTATGTGGTGAATCTGGTCGTGCATTACAGCCCGCTGGGCTTGGAGAATGAAGATTACATGGAGCCGGGGTTGATGGTGACGCAGGAGCCGGACGGTCGGTGGAAAGTGGCGGCGCTCAGTCCGTACAACCATTTCTTCCCGGCTGAAGAGTAGGTCTAGGTGCGACAGGGAGGGAGCAGGATGAGCAAGCGTCCGACGGTGTTGGCGGTGGATGATGAAGAGAAGATGCTGGGGATACTCCGGCAGTATTTGACGCAGGAGCAGTTCGAGGTGTTGACGGCGCAGGACGGGGAAGAGGCGCTTGGGCTCTTCAGGGAGCGGTCGGAGATCGACCTCGTGCTGCTCGACTGGATGATGCCGGGGATGAACGGGCCGGAAGTCTGTCGCCGCCTGCGGGAGATGTCCGAGGTGCCGGTGATCTTTCTGACGGCGAAGTCGGATGAGTTCGACAAGTTGCTCGGGTTGGAACTGGGGGCGGATGATTATATCACCAAGCCTTTTTCGATGCGGGAGTTGGCGGCGCGGATTCGCGTGGTGCTGCGGCGGTTGCAAAAAGGGCAGTCGCAGAGGCAGTCAGCGTCGTCGGCGCGGGACGTGGAAGCGGCGCAACAACTGGTGCGCGGGGCGCTGGTCGTCGACTTGGCGCGGCATGAGGTGACGGTGGAGGGACGCGAAGTGGTGGTGACGCCGACGGAGTTCAAGTTGCTCGCGACGTTGGCGGCGGCACCGGGTCGCGTCTATTCGCGTTTGCAGTTGTTGGAGTCGGCGCTTGGTGAGGAGTATGCGGGCTATGAGCGGTCGATCGACACGCATATCTCCAACCTGCGCAAGAAAATCGAAGCCGACCCGGCCCGTCCGCAGTGGATCGTCACGGTGTTTGGCGTCGGCTACAAATTTGCGGAGCCGGTCTGATGCGACGGGGCATGGGAGCGGCACGGTTTTATTTGCTGTCCATCGGGTTGTATCTGGTGGTCGTAAGCGGCGGTGGCTGGTTGGCGTACGAGTGGGGGCGGTCATCCGCTGCCTTACGGGGGCCGGGATCGGGATCATCGAGCGAGCTGTGGATGATGCTGTTCGGCGCGTTCGCGTTGCTCGGGTTGATCGGCGCGTATCTCTTGATCGCTTGGCAAAAGCGTCGCTGGCAAGGGCTGGTGGCGCAGACGGAAGAGGTGTTGTTCGCCCCGTTCTTGCAGGAGGTGCAGGTGCGAGGCGACGATGAGGTCGCGGATCTGGCGCGGTATGTCAACCGCCTGCGCGAAGAGTTGACGCGGGGGGAAGAGGCGCGCAACCAGTTGGTCGCCGATGTCGCGCATGAGCTGCGCACGCCGCTGGCGATTCTGCGCGGGCAGTTGGAGTCGATGCAGGAAGGGGCGGCGGCGCTGACGGCGGAGAACTTGCTGCCGCTGCTCGATGAGACCGCAAGGATGGGCAAGCTGGTGCAGGATCTGCAGCAGTTGAGCTTGGCGAAGGCGGGGCGGCTGCCTCTGCAACGGGAGTGGGTCGTGCTTCGCGACTTGCTCGACGAAGTGCTGGCGGTGCTGGAGCCGGAAGCGTTGGGCAAAGGCGTCTGGTTGCTGGCGAGCTGTCAGGTGCGGGAGGAGATGTACGTCGATCGCTCGCGGATCAAGCAGGTGTTGATCAACCTGATCGGCAATGCGATCCGCTACACCCAAGCGGGTGACACGGTCGAAGTCCGCGCCGAAGGAGTGACGGGCGGCGTGGCGGTTGAAGTGGTCGACGACGGGCCTGGCATTCCGCCGGAGAGCCTGCCTTATCTGTTCGAGCGGTTCTACCGCGTCGAAGGCTCGCGCAACCGCAAGTCGGGCGGCATGGGCATCGGCCTCGCCTTGGCCAAAGAGTATGTCGAAGCGCATGAAGGCACGATCTCCGTGCAGAGCGAGTTGGGCGAAGGCACGACGTTTCGCGTCACATGGCCGCTTTTTCCGGAATCTTGACAACTTCTTGATAAGTCCCTGAAACGTTGTAAAGATCGCAGGTGTATCCTCGGGGATAGGAAGACGGAGTTGGAGGAGGCATTCGGATGAAAGCGACAGAGCAGGAACATGTGATGATCGAAGCGACCGATCTGTGGAAGGTGTACGGCCAAGGGGACAACCGCGTGGAAGCGTTGCGCGGCGTGTCGCTGTCGGTGGCGCAGGGCGAGATCGTGGCGATCATGGGGCCGTCGGGGTGTGGCAAGTCGACGCTGTTGAATCTGCTGGCGGGCATCGATCGGTTGACCCGTGGACAGGTGCAGGTGGCGGGACAGGACCTGCACGCGATGAAGGAGGCGCGGCGCGATCGGTTTCGAGCGGAGCGGATGGGCTTCGTGTTTCAGTCTTACAACCTGATCCCCGTCTTGTCGGCGGTGGAAAATGTCGAACTGCCCCTGTTGAGCCAAGGCGTCGCGCCGAAGGAAGCGCGGCAACGGGCGCAGGAGGCGTTGGTCCGCGTCGGCTTGAAGGAGCGGGCGTCGCATCGCCCCGCCGAGCTGTCGGGCGGTCAGCATCAGCGCGTCGCGTTGGCGCGGGCGATCGTCAACCGACCGCGGGTGATCTGGGCCGATGAACCGACGGGGGCGCTTGATCGGACGACGACCGAGTTGGTGCTCGACCTGTTCGACCACTTGAACCGCGTGGACGGCATCACGTTTGTGATCGTGACGCATGACCCGAAAGTGGCGGAGCGTGCCCATCGCGTGCTGTACATGGACAGCGGGCGGATCGTGCAGGAGCGTGTGCCGAAGCGCAGCGAGCGGAAGGCGGTCGGTCGGGAGGAAGAAGGTGGTCGCCGATGAGCACTTATGTGGCGTTGGGGCTGTTCGGTACGGTGTTGCTGTTCGTTCTCTACTACGGCTATCGCGGCCGGCGGCAACCGCATCTGCGGCGGATGGCGTTTCGCAACCTCGGCAAGCAGAAAGGCACGAGCCTGCTCACGGTGATCGGGGCGATGGTGGCGACGGCGTTGATCACAGCAACCCTTTTGCTGCAAGCTTCGATGAACGCCAGTCAGGAGCAGGTGTTTGTCGAGCAGTTCGGGCGGATCAACTCGGATCTGCCGGCGGTCGGGCAAACGGAACTGGTGAAGCAGAGCCGATCTTATTTTGCAAAAGAAGACGTGGAGACGTTGCGCTCGTTACCTGAGGAAACGTACCAAGGGCATCCCTTGTATGACGAAGTGGGCGGTTTCCTGCCGACGGTCGGCTATGAGGCGCTGCTGATGAAAACGGACGGGGCGGGGGAAGCGGTGGCGCTGAGTCCGCACACGCATGTCCACGGGTTTGATTGGCAGGAGGCGCAGACGTTTGACGCGCGGGCGTTGGTTGGGGCACCGACCGACTTGGCGGACGACGAGCTGGTGCTGTCCACGCGCACGGCGGAGCGGTTGGATGTGCAAGCCGGTGACGAGGTGACGGTGTTCGATGCCGTTCAGCACAAGCAAGTGTTCACGGTGCGTGCCGTCGTGCCGGAGCAAGGGCTGACCGGGTATCGCGGCATCGAGCAGGCGCAGGCGACGGCGGTCGTGTCGTTGAAAGTGGCGCGGCGTTTGGCCGGGGTACCGAATGATGCGTACACCAACGTGCTCGTCTCGGCAAAAGAGTCGCTGTTCGCACCTGTCGCGCAGTCGTTTCGGATGTCGTCGAGCAGCAAGTATCATGCCTTGTTGATGGGCTCGGGCTGGCAGGAGGAGCCGGTCAAAGCGGAGGCGTGGCAGCGGGTGGAGCACTCGCTGAAGTTCATTCCGCTGTTCAACATCGCGGGTGTAAACGCCATTCTGATCGCGCTGGTGCTGATCATCAACCTGTTCAAGATGATCGCGGAGGAGCGGCGTCAGGAGTTCGGCATTCTGCGGGCGGTGGGGATGACACGCCGTCATTTGATTCGCTTGTTGCGGATGGAAGGGTTGTTGTATGCGTTGGCATCCGGCGTGGTCGGTGCGCTGGCGGGCATCGGGGTCAGTTATCTGCTGCTGCTCGGGCTAAGAGATACGATGCAGCGGGCGGTGGCTTACTCGGAGCAGTTGGATGTGCGCTTTGCGTTTTCCGTCGATCCGGCGATGCTTTTGATCGGGTTTGGCACGGGGGCGTTGCTCGTTCTGCTCTGCGTCTGGTTCGTCTCGCGTCGTGCGACCCGCGAGCAGATCGTGGACGCGTTGCGGGCGGCGGATGGCGCGGGTGACGGGATGGCGCAGGCGAAGCGCCCGTCGCTGAAACGACAGGCGTTCGTGATGGTCTGGGCCGTGCTGACGGCGGCGCTGTTCACTTGGACGCTGACCGATGCGTTTCGGGATGGGCTGGTGCAGTCGGATATCTACCTGCTGGTCGTGTTTGGCGTCGGGTTGCTGCAGGCTCTGATGATGATCGTCTTGGTCGTTACCGCGCTGCCGTTTCTGACGGCGGGGGTGCAGGCGCTGTTTCGCGGGTTGCACGGATGGACGATGATTCTGCGGATGGCACTGCGCTATCCGGAAGTCAACCGCAAGCGGACGGGGCTTTTGATCACGATGTTCGCGCTGGTGTTTTTCCTGACCAGTTTCATCGGGGTGTTCTTGCAGAGTTTCTCGAACTACTTCGTCGCCTCCTACGACACGCGGGCGATCACCGGCGGGTATGACCTGATGGCGACGGTGCCGATGAAGACGTGGACGACCGAAGAGGCACGGCAATTTTTGCAAAAAAGGGACGATGCCCCGACCGAGGCGCTCGCCCGAACCGTTTCGCTCTGGCAAGGTACCGCGCAGTCGTTGCGGATGATCGACCCGATCGGCAAGCCGATCTACGAGGCCGTCGTGTTCAACGGGATCGACTCGGCGTTTGCGGAAACGACGACAATTGAGCTGGAGGAGCGGAATTCGCATTACAAGAGCGACAGGGAAGCATGGGAGGCGGTGGCGCAGGACCCGGAGTTGATGATCGTCACGGACATGCCGTGGCAGAACGGTGGGGAGCAGTACCGCGTCGGGCAGAACTATGCGATTCGCCTGAGCCCGGATGTGACGGTCAGGAAAAAGGTGATCGGCGTGGCGAAGTACGATCCGCAATCATACGCCTACACTACCTCCTATGGCTATTGGGTCAATCAACAGGCTTTACAGGGGATCGTGACCGACCCGCGGGCGATCGACAGCGTCCTGATGATGCGCTTGCAGGACGAGGGCGACCTGCCGACGGTGGCGAAGCGGCTGGAGAAGTCGCTCAATCTGGCAGGGCTGTTTCAACTGACGAATCCGCAGGCGGAGTTCGTGGCGGGGATGTCGTTTACGACGCTGTTCTTCTCGCTGTTTGAGAAGTTCAACCTGCTGGCGACGCTGATCGGGATCGTCGGGTTGATGGTCGTGATGCTGCGCGTGATCCGCGAACGGCGACAAGGGATCGGCATGTTGCGCGCCATCGGGGTGCAGACTTCCGCCATTTACAAAAGCATTCTGATCGAAGGCGCTTGGGTCGGGGCCCTCGGCATCGCGCTCGGCCTGTTGCTCGGTTCGTACACGGGCAGCCTGCTCGTCGGCGTGATGCGGACGGGCATGGCGACGGACGGATCGGGAGCGGAGTCGGCGATGCAAGTGGTGTTCCCGTCTGGCAAGTTGGGGCTGTATTTTGCGCTGGCGATGGCGGTTACATTGCTCTGTGCGGCGATTCCGGCGCGGCAGGCGGTGAAGCTCTCGCCGGCGGAAGCGACGAAGTACGTCGGGTAACGTATAAGGGAAAAAGGTCGTGTGGGAAGCAGGGGACTGCTGACGGCACGGTCTTTTTTTATTTTGTCGAAAAGTTTGTAACCTTTTTACAAGAAAATTCGACATACCTAGTACGAAGATCTTATGAAGATCGGAATGAGACGATACTTCTTAGCGAGTGGGAGAGGGCGCCGATGCAAACCGAGTATGAAGGGCAGAAGAAGGCAAGTCGCAGCAAACGCGAGACATCCCCGTTTCGCCGAGCCGCTTGGGTGGCGGCGACCGTCGCGGGGGCGCTGGTCCTCGGCGTGGTCGGCGTGACCGTCAGCGCTAAATGGAGCAGTGCCGCGTCGTACCTGCATTCGTGGGGGACGCCGGACGACGGGTTTTTGAACCGTGCTCGCTTGGCGGAGGAACGCGGGGCAGGGAGTGCGTCAGCGGAAGGAGCGCCGAGCCATGACGGGAACCCGGTTGCCCGGCAATGGGGCGGGTTATTTGTCGATAACACGGGTGGTCAAGAGCAGACCGCAGGGAATGGGGATGAGTTGAATGGAGCGGCTGGTTCGTCAGCCGACGAGGGGCAAACGGGTGTGGCAGGGTCGAGCAAGGGGGACAGTCAAACGGGGAGCGATGCTCGGCATCAGGCGAGTGCTTCCGTTGAGTTGACGACCTCCGCTTCGGGAACTGCTTCGTCTGTATCTGGCAATCGTACAGGGAATAGCACGGGAAGCGGGACGCTTGACGGAAAGGGTACGCTCAACGGGAACGGACAGGGCACAGAGGTACAGCCGAACAACGGCATTGGCACAGGCGCAACTGGCAACACGAATACAACCACCACCACGAACACAACCGCTCAACCTAGCACCGACGTGCCCGGTGCCTCCGCCACTCCGTCCGAGCAATCACCGCAATCCGACAAGGTGGTCTACCTCACCTTCGACGACGGCCCGAACTCTTACACTCCGCAAATCCTCGACACGTTGAAAAAGGAAAACGTGAAAGCGACCTTCTTCGTCCTCTCCGGCCAAGTCCGGCAGTACGCGGATACCGTGAAGCGCATCCACGAAGAAGGGCACGTGATCGGTTTGCATGGCGTTACACATCGCGCCGATAAGATCTACCAATCGCCGGCCACCGTCGTCGCGGAGATGAACGCCTGCAACACCGCCGTCGAAGCGGTGATCGGAGAGAAGACCGACCTGATCCGCGTGCCGTTTGGTAGCGTGCCGTATATGAAGCAGCCTTACCGCGACGCCGTGGTCAAGGCGGGCTATCACCTTTGGGACTGGAATGTCGACAGCTACGACTCCCGCGCCGCCAGCGTACCGAGCGACCGGATCATCGCCGAAGTGAAGAAACAGACGGCCGACAAGACGAACGCCGTGATCCTCTTCCACGACAAAGAAACCACCGCTGCCGCCTTGCCCGCGATCCTGACCTATCTCAAGGCCCAAGGCTTCAGCTTCCGGACCCTCTCCGACGACATCGAACCGCTCAACTTCTGGAATGACGAACGGTGAACCGGTTGAGATTCCGCAACTGGATATGGTAGAATAAGTTATAAGAAGATGCACCAAGATAAAAAAGACCGCAGGTGCTTCCAACACCCACGGTCGAGTTTCACAATCGGATGCCCATTCAAGGGCGTCGGCTCAAGGTACTGCAGAAAAACACAGACCTCCCAAGGCTGTCGGGCGCAGGGGAGGTCTACTTCTTTCTTTTGACAAGTAGTTTGAATACTTCAAATGCTAGCTGCATTGCTTCGATCGCATACGCGATTCGAGCAACCATGCGCTCTGTGGCATGGATTGCGATGGCAACCGCCAACATGAAACATCCAAATCTTGTCATCTTCTCACCCCCTTTCTGCGGGGATGAGACGACCACCCTTGAGTGAGCTATTCTCCAGTTGTGAACAAGCAGATTATACCACAGGATATTTTTTCTTGGAACAGCCGTTCGCGTGATTTTGATTATGAAATTGTCAAAGTGCTTCTATAAGCAAAAATGACCAAAGAGAGCCATTTGGGCTCTCTTTTTTACAATTGCTTTACGGTATCGCCTCCCTGTGTCAAATTGTGGTATGCTAGAGGGGTACTTGTATTGTGAGGTGTCCACAGGTCATGGAAGAGACAGCACGCACATTGACGCGGGAAACCGCGATTCCTTTATATGAAGCGATTGAACACCGGCACTCGCATCGCGCCTACACGGGCGAGCCGTTGCCGCAAGACAGAAAGCAGAAACTCGTGCAGTTTCTGGAAGACGGCTGGGAGCCGTATCCGGGCGCACGAACTCGCGCCGTTCTGATCGAAGGCGTGGACAAGACGGCGAAGATCTTCAAAGGCTTCGTCGGCAGTTACGGCAGTGTGAAGGACGCCCCCGCCCTGATCGCGATGATCGGGCAGACGGACGACCCTTATTTCTACGAAGCGACCGGCTATATGGGCG
>DASTWJ010000049.1:0-42967 GCA_035776695.1 Bacilli bacterium | reverse complement strand
AAGGTTGTCTTTTTTGATGCGTACTTCGCCACCTGCCCGCTCGTCCCACATCAAAAGCCCTACTCGCTTCCGAGTAGGGCCGACTCCAATGAGAGTGTCAGATCGTAAGTTCTCCGAGCCTTACCAGTTCCACGACCGCTTGCGAACGACCTTTTACGTTAAGCTTTTTCATCACGTTCGATACGTGGTTGCGCACGGTTTTTTCGCTGATGAAGAGCTGTTCCGCGATTTCCTTGGTCGTCTTGTCTTGGACGAGCAGTTCGAAGACTTCGCGTTCTCTGACGGTGAGTAAGGATTTTCCTCGCTGGTCCTTGCCCGCTGTCACTCTCGATCCCTCCTTGCTCCGGGTCATGAATACAAGGTCTAGGGATGCAGTCAGGTTATCTTATGAGTCTTGTCAGGGGATGGTGCGAGCTGGGACGAGGAAATGGGCGCCGACCGATCCGCAGGGACGCAGGTTCTGCCGCCCGTTTTCCGTCTCGAACTATCCTATACATCCGCCCGCCGTTTGGTGCATTCGCTGCCCCCCTCCACAGCTACATCCGCATACAAAAAAGAGGCCTTCTCCGGAAAGCCCCTGCTCCAAGTCAACCACTGTCAGCTACGCGACCAGCAGTTTGATCTCCATGATGCCCATCTCCTGCAGCTCCAACGGAACCGCATAGGCGATCTCCTGCATCGGTTTCTCCAAACTCTCGCCATGTTGCACCTGCGGCGGTGTGATATCCAGTTGCACGCCGCTGTTGGACAAGGCGATGCACGCGTTGCCGGAGATCATGTTCGCCAGCTCGGCCACCGCGCTTTTGCTCATCTCATCCAGTGCGTTCAATTCGAATCCACCCATCATCGCCGACGCGATCTTCAGCGCCATATCCGGAGCCAATCCGAAGGCGACTTGTCCTTCCACAGACCCTTTCAGATCGATTCGAATCCAAACATGTTGGTCGTGGAGGTCTGGGGCCGCCGGTTCGACTTGACCCGGTACCATCTGAACGGTCGTCATCATCTGTAACACCTGTTGTGCAGACTCGAGAAACGGAACAATGATTTGTCCGTGCATGGTGTGCCACATCCCCTCACCCTATTTGTTCCATTATAAAAGGTACGAGCACTTTCGACAATAGTTGCAGTGAAATTCGTTAATGAAAGTCATAAAAAAAACCACCTGCGGACAAGTCTGCAGGTGGTTTCGTGTATCGGTTAGCGCTTCAACCAAGAGGAAATCGCGTGGCGGTTGACCGCACGGTTCATCGCCGCGATCGACGTGGTCAACGGAATGCCTTTCGGGCATACCTGTACGCAGTTTTGCGAGTTGCCGCACTCGTGGATGCCGCCTTGGCCCATCAGAGCTTCCAAACGGTCTTCCTTGTGCATTTCGCCGGTCGGGTGCGTGTTGAACAAACGCACTTGCGAGATCGCGAACGGGCCGATGAAGGAAGTCTTCTCGTTGACGTTCGGGCATGCTTCGACACAAGCGCCGCAGGTGAAGCACTTGGACAGTTCATACGCCCACTGGCGGTCGCGTTCCGCCAAGCGCGGACCTGCGCCGAGGTCGTAGGTCCCGTCGATCGGCACCCAAGCTTTGACCTTTTGCAGCGCGTTGAACATGCGGCTGCGGTCGACGACGAGGTCGCGGGTGACCGGGAAGGTACGCGCCGGTGCGAGGCGGATCGGTTGTTCCAGCTGGTCAACCAACGCGGAGCACGCTTGGCGCGGCTTGCCGTTGATCACCATCATGCAGGCGCCACAGATTTCCTCCAAGCAGTTGGACTGCCAGGAGACCGGAGCGCACGCCTTGCCATTCGTATCCACCGGGTTGCGTTGGATTTCCATCAGGCAAGCGATGACGTTCATGTTCGGACGGTACGGAATCTTAAATTCCTGCGAGTATTTCTGGCCATCAGGACGGTCTTGACGTTCGACGATCAGATGGATTTCATTCTTGCTCATGCTAAGTCTCCTCCCTTCTCTCGATGAGGTCGATTAGTGCTTGTTGTCGACGGCGTAGTTGCGTTCACGCGGCGGGATCAGCGAGGTGTCGACCTCTTCGTAGGTGATCTCCGGGCCGTTCGGGGTCCACGTAGCGATCGAGGTTTTCAGGTACTGCTCGTCGTTACGCTTCGGGAAGTCCGGCTTGTAGTGCGCGCCGCGAGATTCGTCACGAAGCAGCGCCGACTTGGTCATCGCCTGAGCCAGTTCCAACATGTTCCACAGCTGGCGGGTGAACGGCGCCATCATGTTTTCGTTCTTCGACTTGTCGGCCATGCCGATGTTCTTGTAGCGGTCCATCAGTTCTTGGATCTTATCCAAGGTCTTCTGCAGGCGATCGTTGTAACGAACGACCGTCATGTTGTCGGTCATCACGTTGCCCAGCTCACGATGCAGTTGGTACGGGTTCTCCGCGCCTTCCATGTTGAGGATCGCTTCGTACTTCTGCTCTTCCTTCTTGCGAGCGGTTTCAAAAATGTTCTTGTCGACATCGACGGAGGACTTCTTCAAGCCCTTGATGTAGCTGACCGCCGACGGACCGGTGACCATGCCGCCGAAGATCGCGGAGAGCAGGGAGTTCGCGCCCAGACGGTTGGCACCGTGGTACTGGTACTCACACTCGCCCGCTGCGAACAGGCCCTTGATGTTGGTCATCTGGTTGTAACGGCCGGCCGCTTCGTCATCGACGTAGTCAACCCACATGCCGCCCATCGAGTAGTGAACGGCCGGGAAGATCTTCATCGGAACTTTGCGCGGGTCGTCACCGGCAAACTTCTCGTAGATCTCCATGATGCCGCCCAACTTGACGTCGAGCTTTTCTTTCGGAATGTGCGACACGTCGAGGTAGACCATGTTCTCGCCGTTGATGCCAAGGCCGAGGTCGACGCAGACGTGGAAGATCTCACGAGTCGCGATGTCGCGCGGTACGAGGTTGCCGTACGCCGGGTATTTTTCCTCGAGGAAGTACCACGGCTTGCCGTCCTTGTACGTCCAGACGCGACCGCCTTCACCGCGTGCCGATTCGGACATCAGACGCAGTTTGTCGTCGCCTGGGATCGCCGTCGGGTGAATTTGGATGAATTCGCCGTTCGCGTATTTGACACCTTGTTGGTAGACCGCGGATGCAGCCGTACCGGTGTTGATAACCGAGTTGGTGGAGCGGCCGAACACGATGCCGGGGCCGCCGGTTGCGAGGATGACCGCATCCCCGTAGAAGGAGTGCGTCTCCATCGTGCGCAGGTCCTGTGCGACGATGCCGCGGCAGGTGCCTTCGTCATCGAGCACGGAGGACAGGAATTCCCAGCCTTCGTACTTCTGGACAAGACCTTGGGATTCGAAGCGGCGGACTTGCTCGTCCAGCGCGTACAGCAGCTGCTGGCCGGTCGTCGCGCCGGCAAATGCGGTGCGGTGATGCTGGGTGCCGCCGAAGCGACGGAAGTCGAGCAGACCTTCCGGGGTGCGGTTGAACATGACGCCCATGCGGTCGAGCAAGTGGATGATGCCCGGCGCTGCGTCACACATCGCCTTGACCGGCTGTTGGTTGGCCAGGAAGTCACCGCCGTAGACGGTGTCGTCAAAGTGCAGGTACGGCGAGTCGCCTTCCCCTTTGGTGTTGACGGCGCCGTTGATGCCGCCTTGCGCACAGACGGAGTGCGAACGTTTTACAGGTACTAACGAGAACAGGTCGACCGGAATGCCGGCTTCGCAGATCTTGATGGTGGACATCAAGCCCGCAAGACCGCCGCCGACGACGATGATACGTTGGTTGCTCATTGCGTTTCCTCCCTTAGGCTACTGCTGTGATTCTTAGGCAACTGCCGCGTGGAACGCTTGCAGCGCTCGGATGCCGATGGCGGACAACACGACGAACAGGCCCATCAAAGCATAAGCGGAGACGCGTTGCGCACGCGGGCCGACGGTGATGCCCCAGTGAATGAAAAAGCCCCAGAGGCCGTTCGCCAAGTGGAACACGGCCGCGACGACACCGATGATCATGAACCAGTATCCGAACGGAGAGGATACCACGTTGACCACCATATCGAAGCTCGGCGTATCCCCGCTGAAGCGAGTGGTCCACAGGTGATAAATGATGAAGATGAAGGTGATGACGCCCGAGATGCGTTGCAGGGTGAACATCACGTTGCGGAACCAGCTGTAACGGCTGGCGTTGTAACCGGACGTGTATGCCACATACATGCCGTATACGCCGTGGTACAGAAGCGGCAGGAAGATGAAAACGAATTCAATGATCGCCAGGAACGGCAGGCTTTCGATCCCTTCGACCCTCTCATTGAACGCCGCTTCCCCTACAGTCGCGGAAGCGTTGGTGAACAGATGGAAAAACAAGAACAAAGTAACCGGAACGACCCCGAGCAGGCTGTGCATCCGGCGGAACAAAAACTCTCGGCTGACTTGGTTGTTCGCCACAGTGCGATCCTCCTTCCAAAATTCCCCTTATAAAATGGGGCTACGTAAGCTGTTTGTCTCTACACTCCCTACTTTTTCGATACATGCGCCCCCTTTGAAAGACGACCGACCACAACCCGAAGGGGCTTCAGACAGACGGCCTGTTTTACACACTTTTTAAATTGTACTGGTTTGATAGAAGGACTGTCAAGAAACTGTCAGACCCGACAACTCTCGACAAGATTGACAGAACTTTCAATCGGAACATGTGCCGCGTTTGGCAACACTTAGTATGTTCGGCTCCAACCGACTTATGTAGGGAACCGAATCATTTCGTGCGACGAAGAACCTACCCTCATTCTACACCTGCCCTCGTGGGGCTACAAACGACCTACGAGGCGGTCAAAGGGGTTCTCCCCTGCTGTTCCCCGCTCTGTGGAAAAGATGCCTCACATGCTTTCCCTGCCGCCGAGAAACGCCTCCACAATCGCTCCCATCTGCTCGAACTCCAGCAAAAAGGCGTCATGTCCGAACGGTGAGACGATTTCGCGGTACTCGACGGCACAGCCGCCCTCACGCAGCCGCTCGGCCCACATCCGCTGCTCCCGTACGGGATAGAGCCGATCGGAGTCGATCCCGACCCAGCAGACGCGTCCGGTGATGCGAGCGAAAGCCCCGGTGATCCCGCCGCGCCCACGCCCGATGTCATGCAGGTCCATCGCCTTGAGCAACGTCAGGTAGGCGTTGGCGTCAAAGCGGCGCGTCAGCTTCTCCCCTTGGTAGTCGAGGTAGCTTTCGATCTGGAAGCGCGTGTCGCCAAGCGGTACATCCGCACGAACCGTCTCGCGCCCGAAGCGCTCCTCGAACAGGTCGTAGGTGCGGTAGGTGATCATCCCGATCTTGCGGGCGAGGATCAGCCCTTGCACCGGCCCTTCCCCGGCCGCATAGTCGCCCCCTTGCCAAGCGGGGTCGGCTTGGATCGCCATCCGCATCGCGTCGTTGTAAGCGATCGCCAGCGCGGACAACTTGGCAGACGTGGCGATCGGCATGCAGCGTTCGACCCGTTCGGGAAACGCCGCCGCCCACTCGATCGCTTGCAAGCCGCCCATCGACCCGCCGATGACCAGAGCCAGCCTCGACACCTGCAAGTGTTGCAAAAGCAGATGTTGCACGCGCACCATGTCGCCGATCGTGACCAGCGGGAAGCGCGGACCATAGGGACGTCCCGTCTGCGGATCGATCGACGCCGGCCCCGTCGTGCCGCCGCTGCCGCCCAACACATTCGAACAGACGATATAATAGCGGTCGGTATCCAGCGGCTTGCCCGGGCCGATCAGCCCTTGCCACCAGCCGTCGCCCGCCTCCTCGTCATACGCGTGCGTGTCACCGGTCAAAGCATGGGTGATCAGGATCGCGTTGTCCCCCGTTCGGTTCAACGCGCCCCATGTTTCGTACCCGACCTCCACCTGTGCCAACACGCCGCCCGCTTCCAATTCCACCCGACCGAACCTCTCTCGTTGCACGAACGCTCTCCCTCTCTCTCCTAAACTCCACCTTATTGTAAAAAACAAAACCCCTCGCCACAAGAGAGCGAGGGGTCGAGATGAACGAGATTATCCTTCCAGACCCGCCACGATTACATCTTCCGACGCATCGAGAGCGAAGGAAGCATGCAGGACCTTGACCGAATGATGCGCCAAGGAGCGCTCGACCACACAGGAAACCTTGATCTCCGAGGTGGAGACCATCTTGATTCCGATGTTCGCGTCGGCGAGCGCCGCAAACATTTGCGCCGCCACGCCGGGGTTGGAGATCATGCCCGCGCCGACGATGGAGACTTTGGCCAAGTCCTCTTCGACGGAGATGTCTTGGAAGCCCATTTCCGCTCGGAGTCTGTCCAACACCTTCATCGCCGTGTCGAGATCATCTTCCGTCACGGTGAAAGAGATATCGTTCAGTTGGTCTTGGACGACGGAGTTGACGATGATGTCCACGTTGATGTCCGCATCCGCCAGCGCGGAGAACACCGTTTGCAGGTTGCCGATCTGGCTGACGACGCCGACCAGCGAGATTTTCGCCACGTTTTCATCGTGTGCAACGCCGCGTACCACTTGCCCTTTTTCCATGTTTGCATCCTCCTCTACCAAGGTTCCCGGGTTCTTGTTGAAGCTCGAGCGCACCATCAGTCGGACGTTGTAGTGCTTGGCGCATTCGACGGCGCGCGGATGTAAAACACCTGCGCCGAGGTTCGCCAGCTCGAGCATTTCATCATAGGAGATCCGGTCGATCTTGCGCGCCGCCTTCACCACGCGGGGGTCGGTGGTGTAGACGCCGTCGACGTCGGTGTAGATCTCGCAGAGGTCCGCCTTCAACGCAGCCGCCAACGCGACCGCCGTCGTGTCGGAACCGCCGCGTCCGAGCGTCGTAATCGAACCGTCTTCGGTCGTGCCTTGGAAGCCGGCGACGATGACGATCTGCCCGCCGTTCAGGTACCCGTGGATGCGAGTCGGATCGATATCCAAGATGCGCGCCTTGCCGTGAGCGGCCTCGGTGCGGATGCCCGCGAGACCCCCGGTCAAGGAGACGCTCTGTTTGCCCAATTCTTGAATCGCCATCGCCAGCAAGGCGATGGAAACCTGTTCCCCCGTCGTGACGAGCATGTCATACTCGCGCGGACTCGGGTTCGAAGTGATCTGCCCCATCAGGGCGATCAGGTCGTCGGTGGTGTCGCCCATCGCGGAGACGACGACCACGACTTGATGGCCTTGCGCTGCCGTTTCGATGACACGGTTGGCGACGCGCTGGATGCGCTCAGCGTTGGCGACGGAAGAGCCGCCGAATTTTTGTACGATCAATGCCACTGGTGAATTCCACTCCCATCTGGTTTTGTCTTTACCAAGCGTGTCTAGGCGTTTGGCAAGTCGCACTAAGAAGGGGAGGCGCACGAAATACAAAAACAGCCAATAGAAGGCGAACCTTCTACGGCTGTTCGGATGTACAGTCGCGTGGTTTACCCTCTCTCCCCTGCGTGAGAAGTGCTCCACACTAAAATGGGGTCATTTTAGTGTGACAGTCCTGCACCTGTTCGATGCAGACCCAGCCGTAGGCCTCCGGTCTTGTGCCCCGACTTCGGCGAAGTTCCCTTTCCGTTGCGATTCTTCGAGCTCCCGGTCTCTCCTCGCAGTACTCTTGAACGTTCGCGCCTCGTCTCACCTCGGTTACGAGATGAGGTTTCACTTGTAAAAACTGCAACTAGTATATCAAGTCTTTTGTAAAAAGGCAAGGATTTCATGAGCCAGCTTGTCGCCGATCCCGATCTTGCGGTACTCCTCGACCGCGCCTTGCTTCATGTTCTCCAGCGAGCCGAAATGCTTGAGCAGCGCTTTGCGCCGCTTCTCGCCCACGCCCGGAATGTCGTCGAGCACGGAGCGCATCGCCGTTTTGCTGTGCGTCTGGCGGTGGAAGGAGATCGCGAAGCGATGCACCTCATCCTGCACGCGGGTCAGCAGGTAGAACGCCTGCGAGTGCCGATCGATCGGCACCGGCGTCGGGTCCTCGCCGAGAAACAGCTGCGAGGTGCGGTGGCGGTCGTCTTTGGCCAGGCCGCAGACGGGTATGTTCAGCCCGAGCTCGTTCTCCAGCACGTCGATGGCGGAGGAGAGCTGGCCTTTGCCGCCGTCGATGACGATCAGGTCGGGTAGCGGCTGTCCTTCTTTCAGCAGGCGGGAGTAGCGGCGGCGCACCACTTCCCGCATCGAGGCGTAGTCGTCCGGCCCTTCGACCGTCTTGATCTTGTATTTGCGGTACTCCTTCTTCGCCGGCTGCCCGTCGCGAAAGACGATCATCGCCGCCACCGCATCGACCCCTTGGATGTTCGAGTTGTCAAAAGATTCGATGTGACGGGGCGCGGGAATGCCGAGGATCTGCCCCAGCTCCTTGACGGCGCGCACCGTGCGGTTTTCGTCGCGCTCCATCAGGCGGAAGCGCTCTTCCAGCGCGATGCGGGCGTTTTCGATGGCCATGTCGACCAGTTGCTTTTTCGGCCCGCGATGGGGGAATTTGATTTTGACAGAACCGAGCCATTCGGCCAAAAGCTCCGTGCCTTCGCCTTCGCGCGGCAAGAGAATCTCTTTCGGCAGGTCCGGATTGTCCATGTAAAATTGAGCGACATAGGAGAGGAAGTCCTCCATTTCGTCCCCATGGTGGTGGAAGACTTGGACTTCGCGTTCGATCAGCTTGCCTTGTCGCATGTAGAACACTTGGATGCACATGTAGCCTTTGGCCGTCGAGAAACCGAACACGTCGCGGTCGACCGTATCGGTCAACGAGACTTTCTGCTTCTCCATCACCCGCTCGATATGCGCGATCTGGTCGCGCAACTCTTTCGCCCGCTCGAAGTTCAGCTCCTCCGACGCCGCCAGCATCTTCTCCTCCAGCGACTTCGCGATGTCGCGGTGCCCGCCGTTGAGGAAGCGGGTGATCTCCTTGACCATCCCGTCATACGTCTCCTGCGCCACTTCGTACTCGCACGGGGCGAGGCATTGGTTGATATGGTAGTAGAGGCAGATCTTGTCTTTGAGCGGCGCACATTTGCGCAGCGGATAGAGGCGTTCGAGCAGTTTCTTGGTCTCGGTGGCGGCCGAGGCGTTCGGATAGGGGCCGAAGTACTTGCCCTTGTCCTTTTTCACCTTGCGCACGATCTCCAAGCGCGGATGCTCGTCGCCGGTGATCTTGATGTAGGGATACGATTTGTCGTCGCGCAACATGATGTTGTACGGCGGCTTATACTCCTTGATCAGGTTGCATTCGAGCACCAGCGCCTCGACGACCGTGTCGGTGACGATATATTCAAAATCGACGATGTGCGAGACGAGCAGTTGCGTCTTGGCGTTGTGCGAGCCGGTGAAATAGGAACGCACGCGGTTTTTCAACACTTTCGCTTTGCCGACGTAGATGATCTCGCCTTCATCGTTTTTCATCAGGTACACGCCCGGCTTGTCGGGCAACAGCTTCAATTTCTCCCGAATCTGTTCCATCGCACTCATAGGGTTCACCCGCTTTCTAAACGAGAACTCGTACCTTATATCATACCACAGGGACAAACCTCGTCGACATGCAAAACACAGGAAAAAAGCGCAGCCCCGAGCAGGCCACGCCCTTTTTTGCCTAAACGTTTGCTAAGAGGACCCGACAGATTACAGATGCGGGTCGATCAGGTTCTGCAACGCTTTTTTCGATTGGTAGCCGATGATCGTCTCGACCTGCTGGCCGTCTTTAAACAACAGCATCGTCGGCAAGCTCATCACCTGATAGCGGTTGCCCAGTTCGCCATAGTCGTCAAAATTCACCTTGACGACGGTCAACCGGTCGCCGAACTCCTTGTCGAGATCTTCCAGCACCGGAGCCAGCATCCGGCAAGGGCCGCACCACGTGGCCCAAAAATCGACCAGCACGAGGCCTGTGCCGATCATCCGATCGAAATTCTCGTCCGTCGCCGTTCGAATCGCCAAGCCGTTTCCCCCTCCCAATAAGATCAAGGTATGCGAGCAATCGGTGTTTCACCATACTAACCTTGAACCTGCGCTCACCGTTACAGGGATTCGTCCCGTATTCACAAACTATGTGGGAGTGAACCGAATGCAACTTGTACCGATTGAGGCGATGCGTCAGTATTTCGACCAACACATGTTGCCGATGCTGCACAAGATGATGCCCTACGGCACGCTTACGCCACGGGTTGAAGTGGCCCAGACGCCACACGACGTCGTGATCACCGCCGAAGTGCCCGGCATCGAGAAAAAAGACGACCTGCACATCCGCGTCATGGACACGTCGGTCACGATCGCCGGTGAAGTCGTGCGCGAACCATCAGGCAAAGAAGGACACGACCTGCTGCACACCGAGCGCACATACGGCCGTTTCTCCCGCACGGTGCCTCTGCCGGTGGTGGTCAATCCGCAGCAAGTACGCGCCCAATATCGCAATGGTTTACTTACAATCACGGTGTCAAAGAATCAAAATTTACAAGGGAAGCCTGTACAAGTTGATTTTCATTGAATTCCTTCCAACATGCAACCCCCATTTCCTGCCCCGAGCTGACGAGGCAGGAATTTTTTATCAGGTTGGGTTCAGACTGCCGACGCGCTCGCGGACTTGCAGGATATCCGCCGGGTGCAGCGGCTTGCCAAAGGAGCGAAACGCCGCCAACTGAAACCCGTGCTTCTGCGCCAACCGATCGATCTCGCGCACCTGCTCGATCTGAATCGAACGCCCCAGCGTGAAGCATTCATAGCGCCCCTCCAACGCCAGCAACATCGTTTCCGCCATGCAGGCATAGACGATCCCCGGCGGCAACCCGAACGAAAAGTCGCCCTGCCAGCCGCCCGGCACTTCGACCAACCCGCCTTCGATCACCAACACATCGTCGCGCAGACCGGCGACGCTTTTCGCCACATCGCGCGGGCGGGCCACATCGCACACGACCGCACCCGACTTGAAATCCTCCGCCCGGAGCAAGGTTTGGGCGCTTCCCGATACGGCGATCACCAGATCGGCGTCCCGAACGGCGCGGCGCACGTCGGCATCGATCTGGCACAACACGCTCGATTCGCTGTAGATCAGCGACGCCACCCGTTCCAGCTTGCTCTCATCGCGTGCCGCCAAACAGACGGAGCCGACGGACGACGCCATCATCCGGGCGCAGACCTCGCCGATCGCGCCGGTCGCGCCGACCACGCAGAGGCGGGCGCTCGACAATTCGATGCCCATCAGAGACGCCGCCTGATACGTCGCCTGAATCGCCGTGGCGACCGTCAGCGAATTGCCCGTCGTCACCGGAATCGACAGCTGCTTGGCGATCGTGATGCCCGCATCGCCGACCACGGAGGTCATCGCCCCCAAGCCGACCACCTTCGCGCCTAACCGTTCCGCCTTCTTGCCGGCGGCGACGATCTTGCGCAGGACGAACGGCAGCGGCAACTCCACCATCTGCGCGGCGCTGAGCACCGAGGCGATCAACCAGCCTTCCGCTTCCGCTCCATCCGCCCCGCGAATCCCGCGCATATGCTCGGCGAGCAGCGGCGGCGCGTGCTTGGTGAACTTCGCCGCCCACTCCGGAGAGAAGCGGTCAAAGAACGGAAACTTGCGCCCGATGTCGCGCATCTCCAACGGGTGAATGATGAAAGCGAACTTCTCCATCTCGCCTCACTCCTTTTCACAGCGGGACTTGATCGCGCGCAACATCGCTTCCCCGTTTTGTCGCAGTTTCAGCGAGGCGACCGGGTTGAGCAGCGAAGACAGCATCGGCACGCCGAACTCAAACTCGACCCGAAACGTCACCTCCACCTCCCCCGCCGCTCCCTGCTCGGCGACGACCCACTCGCCTTCGAACCGCTTCAAGTCCCCCGCCGTCTGGCGGTACAGGATGCGGTAGTTCTCCGGGTCGAACTCATCTCGCTCCTGCCAGCGCACGTTCAGCCCGCTGATCTGCGTGTCCCACGCCGTCACCGTCCAGCCTTCGCCGCGCTCCAACACTTCCACGCGGTTGAGTGAAGGCATGAACCGCGGATAGGACTCCATATCGGCGATCAGCTCATAGACGCGGTGGCGATCCCCGCGCATCTTCTCCGTCACTTCAACGCTCGGCATCTCTCTTTTCGCTCTCCTTTCATCCGACCCGCTCGGCGGACTCCACCTTAGGAAATCGACAACGCGACCTGTTCCTGCCCCCGTTGCAAAGCCGTCTCCAGTACCCCCACCACCTGATCGAGTTCCGCTCGCTCGATCGTCAGCGGCGGTTCGAGGCGGGTCACCTGCAGGTTGTTCAACGCAAACGCCGTCAGCACGCCGCCCGCGATCAGCTCGGACAGCACGAGACCGCCAAGCTCGTCCGACGCAAACTCCAGCCCGAGCAGCAGCCCGCGTCCGCGCACCTCCTTGATCGTACCGGGGTAGCGCAGTTGCAGCTCCAACAGCTTGGCGTAGAGATAATCGCCCTTCCACGCCGCCTGCTCGTCCAACTTCTCCTCCATGATCACTTGCAACGTGCAGAGCGCCGCCACACAAGCCAGCGGGTTGCCGCCAAACGTCGTCGTGTGGAGCAGCGGTGCCCCTTCATACGCCTCGATCAAATGCGACCGTGCCACCATCGCCCCGATCGGCATCACGCCACCGCCCAGCGCTTTCGCCAGACAGAGGATATCCGGCACGACCTCCTCATGCTGGCAGGCGAACAGCTTGCCCGTGCGCCCCATCCCCGTCTGCACCTCATCGAGGATCAACAGCGCACCGGCGGCGTCACAGATCTCCCGCGCCGCTCGCAGGTACCCTTCAGGCGGCACGATGATCCCGCCCTCGCCTTGGATCGGTTCGAGGATCACCGCCGCCGTCCGCTCATCGACGATCCCGCGCAACAGCTCCGCATCGCCATAAGGCACATGAGCGAAATCTCGCAGCAACGGCCCGAACGGCTCGCGGTACACGTCCTTGCCCGAAGCGGACAGCGCCCCGAACGTCTTGCCGTGAAAGGCGTTGAGCGTCGACACCACTTTCTCACGCCCCGTGGCGATCCGCGCCAGCTTTAGCGCCGCCTCCACCGCCTCCGTCCCGCTGTTGCAGAAAAAGGAATATTGCAAGTCCCCCGGCGTCACCTCCGCCAATTTTTCCGCCAGCTCGGCCATCGGCTTGGAAAGCAGGACTTTACTCGCCAGCGGCATCCGGTGCAGTTGCGCCGCCACCGCCTCGACGACGCGGGGATGGCGATGCCCCAGCGCAAACGTCCCGTACCCGCCGACACAATCGATATACGTTCGGCCCTTCTCATCGCGCACACGTGCCCCGCGCGCTTCCTCTTCCACCGTGCCTAGCCCCATGAAGCGGAGCAACCGGGCGAGTCCCGGGTTGATGAAACGCTCATACTGATTCAACACTTGATCGGCTTCCGACATGGCAAATTCCTCCCGTAGCGTTTCCCTTTAGCGTCTGGTCTTATCCTGCGGTTGTAAAAAAGTAGGGCGTGTGCCTTTCCATTCCACCGGTGTGCGAAACAGCACATGAAGCAGCGCGCGCGGGTTGAACGGCACCAACGGCCAGAGATAGTGCGTCTCCAGCGACTTCGTGCGCAACAAGAGCACCAGCCAAGCCAACACGCCTCCGACAAATCCCCAGATGCCGAATAGACCCGTCGTCACAAGCAGGAACAGTCGCGCCATCTGATTGGCCAGAGACAGCTCGTAACTAGGCGTCGCAAACGTACCGATCGCCGCCACCGAAGTAAACAGGATCACTTCGTTCCCGAAAAAGCCGATCTCGATGGCCACCTGCCCGAGCATCATCGCGGCGACCAACCCGAGGGCGGCCCCCAGTGGATTGGGCGTATGTACCGCCGCCATCCGTAGCAGCGCCAACCCGAACTCCGCGATGATAAACTGCCAGAGCAGGCTGATCGTCAATTGTGAGGACGGCATGGTGAACGCCGCCCAGTCAGGCATCGCCCCCGGCGTTTTCATCAGCCCCAGCCATAAGGGGGCGAGAAACAGCGAGAGAAAGATCGCCGCAAAGCGCAACCAGCGTACATACGCGCCGATGATCGGCTTCTGCCGATACTCTTCGGCATGCTGCACGTGGTGGAACAGCGTCGTCGGCGTGATCATGACACTCGGAGATGTGTCCACATAGATCAGCACATGCCCTTCAAACAGATGCACCGCCGCCACGTCTGGACGCTCCGTATAGCGCACCAGCGGGTACGGGTTCCAGTTGCGCCCGAACACCAGCTCCTCGATCGTCTTCTCGGCCATCGGCAGGCCGTCGATGTCGATCTCATGCAGTTTGTTTTTGATCAACTCGACAAGATCGGGATTGGCGATGTCTTCGATATAAGCGAGGGAGATGTCCGTTTTCGAACGACGCCCCACGCGGACATACTCCATCCTCAGATTGGGATCGCGCACGCGGCGACGGGTCAGCGCCGTATTGAAGATCAGCGTTTCAACGAAGCCGTCCCGCGCCCCGCGGACCACCCGCTCCAAGTCCGGTTCGCCCGGACCTCGCACCGGGTACGTGCGGGCGTCGACGGCGATGGCGCGTGTTTCTCCATCGATCAGGAAGACGAGCGGACCGGACAGCACCTGCGTCTTGACCGTTTCCAAGTCGTCTACCGTTTCGACTTCCAAATAGGCGATTTCCGTCTGCAACATCTTTGAAATCTCTGTCGCCGTCATGAATTTCGTATCCACGTCAGCGAGGTGATCCATGATGCGGTTCATAATTTTGTCTTTGGCGAATCCATCGACAAAATACAGGGCAAAATCCTTGCCCCCGTAGTTCAACTCCCGACAGAGCATGTCAAAACTTTTCTCTACGCCAAGCTCTCTGTTCAGCACTTCGATGTTCTCGCGCAAATTCGGCGAGAGATGGCGCTTTTCTTGCGTTTGGCCCGCATCCGGCACGGGCTTCACCTCCAAGCTTACAAATTTCCACTACCCACCAGTATGAACCTCGGATGAAGTCGTTCAAACGTGGGCATCCTACATCACGACATACGGGAGGTGGATTCACATGGGCGAATACTTGCCGATGAACTGGCCAAAAGGCGATGCAAACCAAAACAAGCAACTGGAATACGTTCAATCGATGAACAACACGATTCTGCCGGAAGAGTTTCCGGAAGGACCGTACGGGGCCAGCGTGTTCAATGATCAGCCGCTCGGCAAATCAACGCCGTGGGAACCCGGTCAACACGTGGCTTCTCGTTTCCAAGACGAGAACCCCGCTTTCACCGACACGACCGCCGTACCGCAGGATGCGGACCTACCGGACCTGTAAGCCAAGCAAAGCGAAAGCCACACGAAAAAGCCCTGCTCGTCGTCATCGGAGCAGGGCTTCGTCATTTCCACGTCCTTTTTTCCCAAACGTTACTTCTTGAGTTTCGCTTTCAGCGCTTCCAGTTCCGCGTCGACGGCAGAGGTGTCGTTCTTGGCCAATTCCTTCAACTCGTCGCCGAGGGAACGGGCGGAACCGTGCAGTTCGTTCGACGCTTCCGCTTCCGCTTCCAGTTGGAGCACTTTCTCCTCCATGCGATCGAAGCCTTTGGCTGCGTTGTCGGAGCCGAAGCCGGACATCGTCTGGTTGATCTGCTTCTGCGCCTTCGCCGCTTGGGCGCGGGCTTTCAAGGTGTCGCGCTTGTTTTTCATCTGGCCGAACTGATCTTTCATCTCGCCGAGCTTGGCTCGCAAGTTGTCGGCCGATGCTTTCGCCGCTTCGTATTGCTGGCGGTAGTCGTTCGCTTTCTCGCCGACTTGCTTCTTGTCCATCAGCGCACGGCGGGCGAGGTCTTCGTTGCCCGCTTCCAGCGCTTGCAGGGCTTGCGTTTCCCGCTTTTCGACGAGCGCTTGCGCTTCTTCGAACTGTTGTTTCAGCTTTTTCTCGATGGCGATTTGCTTCGCGACCGCCACTTCCGCTTCTTGGATGTCCTCTTCCATGTCGCGCAAGTATTGGTCGAGCATTTTCACCGGATCTTCCGCTTTATCGAGCAGGGCGTTCAGGTTGGACATCGTCAGGTCGCGAAGTCGTTTGAACAAAGCCATTCGGTCTGATACCTCCTACAAAGTGTATTGGTATGTACTACGCACCGCGTCTCGATTGGTTGCAAAGAAGGGCTAAAAATTTTTTTGAACAAACTTGAAACTTTTGGCTTATTCGGTGCATCGTTATTAGATGGGGATTTCTATCTTGGTTTGGGGATTTAAGGGGGAGAATCCGTTGGCATCCGATTTGAGTTTCTGGAACGGCGTATTCGAGCGCGTCCAAAAGGAAGGCGTCTCCGATACGCAAGATGATTTGTGGTTGACTTCATACATACCGCTTCTGCGCGGACAGAAAGTGGAACGGATTCTGGAGATCGGCTGCGGGGTCGGTCGGGATACTCTGCATTTGGCCGAAGCGGGGTTTGAAGTGACGGCCACCGATTTTTCAGCCAGCGCCTTGGCGATGGTGCGAGAGAAGCTGCCGGACGTGTCGCTGTTGCTGCATGACACGCGTGAACCGTTTCCGTTTGTCGACGGGTCGTTCGATCTGGTGCTCGCCAGTTTGTCGCTGCATTATTTTGACCGCTCGACCACTAAATTGATCGTCGAGGAGATCAAGCGATTGCTTCGCCCGCGCGGGCTGCTGCTCTACCGGGTCAACTCGATCAACGACCACAGCTTCGGAGCCGGGCAAGGCGACCTGCTCGAACCGGACTTTTTTCTCAAAGACGGCATTCGCCGCCGCTATTTCTCACTCGACGCCTGCCGCGAAACGTTCCAAGGGTGGGACGAGTTCTATCTGGAGGAAAAGACGGTCGATCGTTATGAGAATCAAAAAGTTCTCTGTGAAGGGTTGGTCCGCAAAATGGAAGCCTGACCGGACAGGAAAGCACGAAATAACAGAAGCATCCTGCTCGTTTCCCGGCAGGATGCTTTTTTCATGAACGATCTTCCGTTTAGTCTTCCATCGTCGACAGGTCGCCCGTCGGCAGGCCCAGTTCCCACGCCTTCAGAACACGACGCATGATTTTACCCGAACGGGTCTTCGGCAGCTTGTCGCGGAACTCGATCTCGCGCGGTGCGGCATGAGCGGCCAAGCCCTTTTTGACAAACTCGCGCAGTTCGGCTTTCAGCTCATCCGTCGGCTCGAAGCCTTCGCGCAGGGCGACGAACGCCTTGATGATCTCACCGCGCAGCGGGTCCGGCTTGCCGATGACGCCCGCTTCGGCGATCGCCGGGTGCTCGACGAGCTTCGATTCGACTTCAAACGGGCCGACGCGCTCGCCGGACGTATTGATCACGTCGTCGATGCGGCCTTGGAACCAGAAGTAGCCGTCTTCGTCCTTGTACGCGGAGTCGCCGGATACATACCAGCCCTGCAGGCGGAAGTACTCCTCATACTTCGCCGGGTTGTTCCAGATCTTGCGCATCATCGACGGCCACGGCGTGCGGATCGCCAAGTTGCCCATCGTGTTCGGCGGCACTTCGTTGCCCTTGTCGTCGACGATCGCCGCGTGGATGCCCGGGAACGGCTTGCCCATCGAGCCCGGCTTCATCTCCAGACACGGGTAGTTGGAGATCATCTGCCCGCCCGTCTCCGTCATCCACCAGTTGTCGTGGATGCGCTTGCCGTACACCTTCAAACCCCAGCGCACGACTTCGGCGTTCAGCGGTTCGCCGACGGAGAGGATGTGACGCAGCGCGGAGAGGTCGTACTTCCGAACCGCCTCATCCCCTGCGCCCATCAGCATGCGGAATGCGGTCGGCGCGGAGTACCAGACGGTGACTTTGTATTTTTCCAGCGTCGCATACCAGTCTTCCGGCGAGAAGCGACCGCCGCGAATCACGTTGGTCACGCCGTTCAGCCACGGGCCGAAGATGCCGTACGCCGTGCCGGTCACCCAGCCGGGGTCTGCCGTACACCAGAACACGTCGCCTTCCTGCAGATCGAGAATCCATTTGCCGGTCTGGTATTGCTGAACCATCGCGTTGTGGACGTGGAAGACGCCCTTCGGCTTGCCCGTCGAGCCGGAGGTGTAATGCAGCAGCATGCCGTCTTCACGGTCGACCCACTCGATCTCCATGTCCTCCGATGCCGCCTGCATCTCTTGGTCAAAATCGATCTCATGCGGCTCCAGCTCGCCTTGCGCGCCGACGAGATACACCTGCTTCAACTCCGGCAGTTGGTCGACCGGAATCCGGTGCTTCAACGTCGGAATCGTGACGATCGCCACCGCGCCGCTGTCTTCCAGACGGTCTTTGACCGCCGCTTCCATAAACGCTTCGAACAGCGGGCCGACGACGGCGCCGATCTTGATCGCGCCGAGCACCGCCGCATAAAGTTCCGGGGAGCGCGGCATGAAGATGAAGACGCGGTCGCCCTTGTTGACACCATATTTTTTCAACACGTTGCCGAAGCGGTTCGACATCTTCGCCAGATCGGCAAACGTGTAGCTCTCTTCGCGCTTGTTGTCACTGTAGATCAACGCGACGCGATCGCCGCGCCCTTCCGCCACGTGGCGGTCAATCGCCTCATAGGCGGCGTTTACTTGTCCGGTCGTATGCCAGGAGAATTGTTTCTCGACGTCCTTCCAATCGAACGAGGCGTACGCTTCGTCATAGTTTTGCATGTTATGTTCGGTCGTCATGACTTTGATCAACTCGTTGGTTTGTTCCGCCATTTACTCCTTGCCCCCTAAACATTTGTATAATGTTGCAAGATTACAAACATTGTAACACACTTTTTAGTAGATTCTACGGTCTGTCTATCGAAAACATGCCCACTCGCGTAAATTTCCCCATTTCTTAACATCTCCTCCCGGCGGCGTTCTCGGTTTGTGGGCAAAATCGGCTATAATGGAACTACTCGCGGAGGTGACGCTCTCGTATGGAGCACAAGAAGACCTATTACCAAACGGAATGGATGACGCCCGCCGGCCCGGTTACCGTCGAAGGCCCGGTCGAACCGGCGGCGCTGGAACGATATGAGTTTCATGAAGGGCTGAAGGCGTTTCGCCCCGCCCCCCAACAGCAAAAAGCGGTGATCGGCATCGCCGGTCTGCCGGAAGGACGGATCATCATCGCCCGCCAAGGCGAGCAGGTCGTCGGCTATGTGACCTACCTCTACCCCGACCCGATGGAACGCTGGGCGGAGGCCGAAATGGACAATCTGCTCGAGCTCGGCGCGATCGAAGTCGCCGCTCCCTATCGCGGCGGGCGCGTGGCGATGGGGCTGCTCGACGTGTCGTTTCGCGATGACGCGATGAACGACTACATCGTGATCTCCACGGAGTATTACTGGCATTGGGACTTGGAGAGCACAGGGCTGTCGGTCTGGGACTACAAGGAAGTGATGAAAAAGGTGATGGGCTCGGTCGGCATGGAGTGGTACGCCACCGACGACCCGGAGATCACGTCACACCCCGCCAACATGCTGATGGCTCGCATCGGCACGCGCGTCGACCTCGATTCGATTGAGAAGTTCAACGACGTCCGTTTTAAGAACCGTCACTTTTTCTAGAAAGAGGTGTGAGCCATGCTCGTCGAACAGATCATGTTCCAAGATGTGATCACCGTGTCGCCCGACACGACGCTGCAGGAAGCGCTGGAGATCGCCCGCCGCCACCGCATTCGCCATATCCCCGTGGTACAGGACGGCGCGTTGATCGGCCTGCTGTCCGACCGTGACCTGCGCGACTGCTCGCCGTCGACGCTGGAAGCGCCTGCCGACAACCCGATGGCGACCACCCCCGTCCGCCAAGTGATGATCTGCGAGGTACACACGGCGCATCCACTCGACTTCGTCGAAGATGCGGCGGCGCTGATCTACCGCCACCGCATCGGCTGCCTGCCCGTGGTCAGCCAAGGCCGGCTCGTCGGCATCGTCACGGAGCGCGACGTGCTGCACACGCTGGTCGAGATGATGGGAGTCAACGCCCCGACGACGCGGGTGGAAGTGGAAGTCCCTGACAAACCGGGCATGTTGGCCGACATCGCCGACCTGCTTCGCGCCCGCCGGGTGAACACGTCGGCGGTGATGGTATTCCCCAGCAGCAAGGACGGCTACAAGACGCTCGTCTTCCGCATCCGCACGATGGACCCGCGCCGCTTTATCCAAGACATTCAAGGGCTCGGCTACCGGGTGGTCGGGTTGCCGACACCGGATGGAGAGGTGTAACTCATGCAGGGTCCGACTTGCGCTTTCGTCTTCAGCGAGGCGTACACGCGCTACAAATTTTCCGAAGACCATCCGTTCAACCCGAAGCGGTTGGACATGACGCTCGACCTGATCCGCACCCTCGACCTGCTCGACCCGCAGCAGATCGTCACCCCGCGCCCGGCGACGGAAGAGGAGTTGCGCCGCGTCCATGACTCGCGCTACCTCGAAGCCGTCAAGCGAGCCAGCGCGGAAAACGCCGATCCCGATGCGTTCGGAGCGTGGGGACTGGGCACCGAGGACACGCCGATTTTTCCCGGCATGCATGAGGCGACTTCGCTGATCGCAGGAGGGACGCTGGTGGCGGCCGACTTGGTGATGGCGGGACGTTTCCGCCACGCGATGAACATCGCCGGCGGCTTGCATCACGCGCACAAGGCGTCCGCCTCCGGCTTTTGCGTCTACAACGACATCGCCGTCGCCATCGCCCACGTCAAGGAGACGTACGGCGCGCGCGTCGCCTATATCGACACGGACGCCCATCATGGCGACGGGGTGCAATGGATGTTCTACGAAGACCCCGACGTGCTGACGATCTCGTTTCATGAGACGGGCAAATATCTCTACCCCGGCACCGGCGAGATCACCGAGCGCGGCGAAGGCCGCGGCTACGGCTATTCGCTCAACGTACCGCTGGAAGCGTTCACCGAGGACGACTCGTGGATGGAAGCGGTACAAGCGGTGCTCGAACCGGCGCTGCGGGCGTTTCAACCGGACCTGATCGTGCATCAAAACGGCTGTGACGCCCACCGCTATGACCCGCTGACCCACCTCGCCGCCACATCGAGCATCTACCGCGACATGCCGCGCCTGACCCGGCGTTTGGCCGAGGAGATCTGCGACGGGCGGATCGTGATGGTCGGCGGCGGCGGCTACGACATCTGGCGGGTCGTGCCCCGCGCCTGGACGATGCTGTGGGCCGAACTGTGCGGACGAGACCTGCCGCCGGAGGTACCTGCGACATGGTTGGACAAGTGGCAGCCGGAATCGCCGTTCGACTTGCCCGCTCTGTTCCTCGATCCCCCCAACCTGTTCGAACCGATCCCCCGTCGCCCGGAGATCGAGGAGAAAAACCAGATCACCGTCAATCGAGCACTGAACGGGACGCCTTTTCTCGCGCTCTAAACCCCTGCGGAGCTTTTTGACAAAAAAATTTGTCAAAAAGCTTTTTTTTTGCAGGAAGTTTAAATCATTCGGCGAAATTATCGTTAATAAATTCTGAATTATGATTCATTACGATCGGATGTGGACGGTATATGTTAACTTTTCTGTTGTTCGCGATCCTGACGTATTGGGCGTACTACCAAGTATATTTCGTCACGGTAGGCGAATCGGACATGATTCGGGAAGATGCACACATCCTGCTCTGGTGTGCGGCGGTGGTGGTCGGAGGCGCTCCTTTACTCGCTTTTGCACTCGTTTGTTATATGATCACCTATTCGATCGAACGATTGCGTCACGGCTACCGCTACCGCCCCAGCAACCTGTTGCTCCTCGTCTTGCAGGCCGGGACGATTCATCAAGCGTATGTGCTGTTACACGACCTGCTAGGCGCTGATGAAGTGCTCGGCACGATCGTCACAATGTTTGGCACCGTGTTGGTGACCCAAGTGCTGACGGTGCTGTTTTTGTCGGTCGTGTTTCGCGTGCCGGTGCGCTCTGGCGGCTGGAAGCGGCAGTTGCTCAAGTACAACCTGATGGATTCGATCTACTTGAGCCTCTATGTGATCTCGACCCAATTTATCGTGTCGATGCAGGCTGAGCCTTGGTGGCATTATACGGCTCAAGGCGTGATCACGCTGGCGATCCTCGGTCTCTATTACTGGCGCACCGTCGGGATCAAACAGACGCAGGTGGTCGGCCTGCAGTTGGACGAAATGCAGGAGCTCAACGCCGAGATCACCTATGCCAACCAGCAGGTGCTGCTCGCCTTCGCCTCCTCTTTGGAAAAGCGCGACCCTTATACGGCGGGACACAGCGAGCGGGTTGCCCGCTACGCGCAGACGATCGCCCGCGAACTCGGGCTCTCGGAGCATGACCAAGAGGTGATCCACCTCGGCGGTCTGCTCCACGACATCGGCAAGATCGGCATCCCCGACTCGGTGCTGAACAAGCCGGGCCGCTTGACGGCGGAGGAATATGATGTGATGAAGCAACATCCGGTACTCGGGGAGGAGTTGCTTCGCCGCGTGTACACGCAATCGAAGATCCTGCCGGAAGCGGATCGGGAGCGGATGCTCGAGATCGTGCTCTATCACCATGAACGCCCCGACGGGCGCGGCTATCCGTACGGGTTGCAGGGCGAAGACATCCCGCTTTTCGCCCGCTTGACGGCGGTGGCCGATGCGTATGACGCGATGACCAGCAACCGCGCCTACCGCGATGCGATGTCGCTGGACAAGGCGGCGAGCATCCTGCTCGACGGGCGCGGCACCCAGTTCTGGCCCCCGGCGGTCGATGCGTTCGTGCGGACGCTTCCCTTTGAAGCCGAAGCTCCGTTGGACGAAGTGGCGGCGGCAGCGGAACCGACGTCCGCCCCAACTGAATAACAGCTGACAAACTTGTTGGAAAAGGCACCTGATGGACGCGCATCAGGTGCCTTTTCCCGTTTGTCCAGCCCTTCCCATCCGTGCATAACGCACCCGCCATAGGGAACATTTAAAAAGAACAATCTTACGGCCAGACCTCGCAAGTGAAAGGAGTATTCAGCCATGGCACAAAGCGCCGCCGCAGTTCCCGCCGGCTATCCGAAAGCCAGCAAAGCGGTCAAGTTCTTTTTCTACTCGTCGATTTTTTGGTTGTTGCTCAGCATGGTGATGGGGTTGGTGGTGGCTTTGAAGTCGGTCAACCCGGACTTCCTGACCGGCAGCCGCTTCCTGCAACAGTACCTCTCGTACGGTCGCCTGCGCCCTGTGCATGTCAACACCGCCGCCATCGGGTGGATGTCCACCGCGTTTTTCGGCATGGTGTACTACGGGGTGCCCGCGCTCTGCAAGACCCGCATCCGGAGCGAAGGTTTGGCGCTTTTTACCGCCTGGTACTGGAACCTCAACTACGCGGGTGGCGCCATCTCGATCCTGATGGGCTACCAAACCGGCGTTGAATACGGGGAAATGCCGATCCTGTTCGACATCGGCGTCGTCATCAACGTCGTGCTGATTTTTATCAACCTGTTTCTTACCGTCAAGAACCGAGAGGAGAAAGTGTTGTACGTCTCGCTCTGGTATTGGCTCGGGTCGGTGATGTTCCTCGCCATCGTCTACTTGATCGGCAACACGCCGGCCGAATGGTTGCCGTCCGGCGGGGTGCAGGAAGCGTTCTATTACTTCTACATGCACAACATCATCGGGCTCTGGCTCACCGTGGTCGGGGTCGGGACGATCTACTACCTGCTGCCGAAGCTGACCCAACGCCCGATCTACTCGCACAAGTTGTCCCTGATCGGCTTCTGGACGATCGCCGCGTTCTATACGTGGAACGGACCGCACCATCTGATCAACGGGGCGATCCCCGTCTGGCTGATGAAAGCGGGGATCATCCCGTCGCTCCTGCTCCTGATCCCCGTCTGGGCGGTGCTCGCCAACGTCATCGGTACGATGAAGGGCGTCTGGTACCGCGTGTCGCAGAGCGTACCGCTCAAGTTTCTGATGACCGGCGCCCTGTTCTACGGCCTCGCCTGCATCCAAGGTCCGTTCCAAGCGCTGATGGGCCCGCACGCCATCCTGCATTTTACCTACTGGACGGTAGGGCATGCGCACATGCCGCTGTTCGGCGGGTTCTCGCTGGTGCTGTTCGCGGCGGTCTATTATGTACTGCCGCGCCTCGTCTACCGTCATATCTACTCCACCGCGCTGATGAACTGGCACTTCTGGTGCTCGGTGATCGGGTTTATCATTTTCGGATTTGCAATGTGGACGGCGGGGATCATTCAAGGCTTCCAATGGATGGACGGGGCCCAACTGGGGGCGGCGTTCGTCGAGGTGATGGAGTCGCTGCACATCTTCCTGATCTCGCGGGCGATCGGCGGTTCCCTGATGTTCCTCGGCCAGATCATCTTCGCGTGGAACGTCTACCGCACCGTCACCGCCGGCCAGCAGATCGCCGCCGACGATCCGATGTTCGTCAGCCGCTAAGCGTGCATCGACAGCGACCATTTTTGCAAAAAGAGGTGATGCCACATGGCGAACCAAGCTGAAAAAAGTCCCGGCGTCCTGCTGATCGGCGCATTTGTGATCGTCCTTATCGGCGTCATCGGCACGGTCATCCTGCCTTTTTACGACGAATCGATGGTCACGCCAACCAAGTCGGCCGAGTTGAAAAACTACCCGGCCGACTCCGCCGAAGCCCGCGGTCGCCAGGTCTACATCCGCGAAGGATGCAACTACTGCCACTCGCAAATGGTGCGCCCCGTCAAAGCGGACTCGAAGCTCGGCCCCATCTCCCAACCGGGCGACTACTACTACGACAAGCCGATCCTGATCATGACCCAGCGCACCGGTCCCGACCTGACGTGGGTCGGTACCCGCTACAGCGCCGAGTGGCAACACCAGCATCTGCTCAACCCGCAGAAGATCGGCGGGGCAGGCTCGATCATGCCGAAATACACCTACCTCTCCCAGCAGGACCGCGATGATCTCGTCGCCTACCTGCTCAGCTTGAAGCCCGCTCCGGAAAGTACGGACGGCACTGCGAAGTAAAGGAGGTTTGCGCGTATGAACATCTCCGCCTGGCTGTTGATCGGCGTCTGTCTGTGCATGACGACCAGCGCCGGCCTGATCATCTGGTGGTCGTGGAAAGACGGCCAGTTTGAAGACACGGAAGGCATCAAGTACCGCATGTTGCAGGACGATTATTGATCGGTAGAAAGGAGGAACCGCATATGGCGGACACTCGCGACCCGAACCGCCCGAGCGAAAACGAAGTGCCCGGCAGCAATAAGCCGCAGGAAACCGACCTGTCCGAAGAATTTATGACCCGTGAAGAAGTCGAGCCGCACAAGCTTGACGGCACGATCGACACGATCAACGGCATCAAAATGGGACATGCCAAGGTGCCGACCTTCCTGAAGTTCACCTATGCCGCCTTGGCCGCTTGGGGGTTGTTCTACATGGTCACCGCCTCGCCGCTCAACGACCGCACCGAAGCGGCGCCCAGCGCTGCACCGACGGTCGACCAAGGGGCGGACATCTTCTCGACCTCCTGCGCCGGGTGCCACAACCCGACCGAAGTGCGCAAGGTCGGCCCCGGGCTGAAAGGCGTGTCGGCACGGCTGGGCGAGGAGGAACTGCTCAACGTGCTGCACAACGGCCGTCCCCAAAAAGGCATGCCCGCTCCGCCTTCGCTCGGGTTGAAAGAAAACGATATCCAGTCGATCAAGCTTTATCTGGAATCTTTGAAGTGAGGTGAGCCGCATGGCCCAACACGTATTCGGCCTGTTCGAGACGCAGGAAGCCGCCCGCACGCTCGTTGGCCAGCTCGAACGCTATGTGCCGCACGAACGCATCTCCGTCGTGACCAAAGCGGATCAACTGCCGGAGTACGCCGCCAAGCAGTATGAGACGGACAACATCGTCGACGGCACGCTGATCGGGGCGGCGATCGGCGGCGTGCTCGGGATCACCGCCGCGTTTGCCACCGCCGTGTATCCGACGGCAACCAACCTGATGATCGCCCTTGGCCCTTTGGCCGGCGCAGCGTACGGCACGTGGAGCGGCGGGATGGTCGGCGCACTGGTCGACCTCGGCATCTCGCCACCCAGCGCAAAGCATTATCACGACCAAGTCGAAGGCGGCAAGATTCTGCTTTCCGCCGAAGTGGACGACGACCCTACCCGCGAGTCGGTCACCCAGCTGTTTCACGACTACGGGGCGGACAGCGTGATGACCCGCTAACAACTGCTTTCCGGCAAAAAAGCCCTCTAGGACAAGGGGTACCTCGTCCCGGAGGGCTTTTGGGTTTTCTATGCGATTCACTACAATTCACGTAAAAAAGCGGCAAACATCAAGAGCAGGCCGACACCGGCCAAGTTGAATACCGCGTATTGCATCACGCGTTTCGGGCTGCGGTTGCGGTTGAAGGCGATGATCTTGTCGGGACGCTTCTGCTGTTTCCGTTCCCAGTAACCGCGTCCGAGGAACCAGAGGTTGCCGGCGATGAGCGCCGTCAACAGGACCTTGCCGATGATCAATCCCTCGTACAGCGGGATGTTCAGTTTCACTCGATGAAGATACGTCAGCGCGAAGCCGGTCGCCGCCACCAACAGCAAGGAACTGAAAAGGAGTTTCTTCGCTTGGCGAAGCGTTACGGAACGCATCCGTCCGACCGGAACTTTCAACTCCTTGGCTGACCCCGGCAAGACAAAAGCAATCATCAACAACACGCCGGCAATCACCACCACACCAATCCAATGCAAGACATTTAACAGAGCCAAAAGCACCGGCTTCCACCCCTTTCCATCCCCTTCGATCGGGTTGAGCGACGGGTTAAGCGTCTCTTTGCTCACTCGTCTTATAATCATTCTATAAGAAGAGTGGCAACTAAATCAATCAGTAGAATTAATTAAAGCATACCTAATTTATACGACCGAGTAATTTATACACGCTGGACAGCCTCCCCACCGCATCTGCTACAATGGGAACCAACACCTATTCTGCCAGCGAAGGATGACCCGCGATGAATTACAAGTTGCTCAAATGGTACACGATCCTCCTGCCGACCTTTTTAATCGGCGGGTTTGAATTTATCCGGCATCTGTTTCTGCTGCCCTACTTGTCGATGGAAGCGGGCAACTTTCTGATCACCGGACTTACGTTTGTGCTCGCCGCCCTGTTTGCCTCGTGGATGTTTCGGACGATCCAACGGATCAACGAGCGGCTGTCCGCGGAGCGGTCGCGTCGCGCCGTGTACGAGGAGCGCGAACGCCTCGCCCGCGAGTTGCATGACGGGATCGCCCAGACGCTCTTTTTTCTCGGCGTGAAGTTGAAACAGGGCCGGCTCGAAGAAGCCAGAAGCGCCGTGTCCGACATCGAAGGCCACGTCCGACAGGCTATCTTCAACCTTCGCCAAGGCTCGGAGACGCAGAGCCTGTTCCGCACCCGCGTCACCCGGTGGCTTGCGGAATGGTCGCTTTTTACCAACATCGAAGTGGAGCAGGAGGTCCAGGTGCCCGACCCGTTTTTGACCCCGTCGGAGGAAGTGCTGTTGTTCGGCGTGATTCAGGAAGCGTTCACCAACATCCGCAAACATGCGAACGCGACGCACGCCACGCTCACACTACGCGCCGGGGAGGAAGGCGACTGGGAACTGGTGATCGGCGATGACGGACGCGGCTTCGACCCGCAGGCTGCGAACGGCGGGCGCTACGGCTTGGCGATGCTCGCCGAACGCGCCGCCAAGCTCGACGCGAAGTTGGACATCCGTTCGGCACAAGATGGGGAGCACCGGGGAACGGAACTTCGGTTGCACCACTCCAAAGGAGGGACTCAATGATGCTGCATTACCGCGTCCTGATCGCCGACGACCACCCGTTGGCTCGCGAGGCGATCCGCTCGCTGCTGGCGGGCGACACGGCGTTTGAGATCATCGGCGAAGCGAGCGACGGGCTGGAAGCCTGCCGGATGGCGGACGACCTGCTGCCCGACCTCGTGCTGATGGACATCAAGATGCCGCGCTGCGACGGCTTGGAAGCCACGCGGCGGCTGAAAAACAAATACCCGCAGATGAAGATCGTCATCCTCTCCGTCTCCGATGATGTGGCCGATCTGTTCACCGCCATCCAGTTCGGTGCGCAAGGCTATCTGCTGAAAAACCTCGAGCCGGACGACTGGCTGCAATACCTGCACGCCCTGCTCGACGAGACGACCGAAGTGCCGCGCCAACTGGCCGGCCGTCTGTTTCACCGCTTCCAGCGCGAAGAGGAAGCGAACGGGTCTGCGCTGCAGCAGGTGACGCCGCGAGAACGCGAGATCCTCGCCTGCGTCGCGGCCGGCGACACCAACCGGCAGATCGCCGAGCACTTGGTGATCGCGGAGAACACCGTCAAGAACCACATCAAGAACATCCTCGAGAAGCTCGCTCTTGAAAACCGCGTACAACTGGCCGCCTTCGCCGTACGCCACGGCTTGCACGGCACCCGCACAGAAAAAAGCCATCCGTGACTCGATACGGATGGCTTTCCTCTTTTCCTGCTCACCTTGCGCTTTATGACAACCACAACCGAAACAACCCTTCCGTCATTCCGATCCGGTACATATAAAAGCAACCGAACCCCGTCGAAACGACGCCCGTCCCGATCGTCAGCCAACGGTTGAGCAACGGCTTGGCTTGGCTGAGCACGAACGGCACGCCGAGCACCGTCGTGAACAACAGCATCCCCAACACCGTTCCCGCGCCGAAGATCAGGATGTAGAGCAGAGCGGCCCACGCGCTCGTCACCGTCTGCATCGTCAGCACGAACATCGCCGCCGAGCCCGCCAGCCCGTGTACGAAGCCGATGAACATCGACTTCCAGTAAAACCGCTCCGCTCGCACATGCTTGTGTTCATGCCCGTCCGCTTCGCCATGTGCATGAAAATGATGATGCCGCATCCCCGCATGGACATGCGCGTGCGCGTGAACCTTGCGCCGCCGAAATTGCCACAGGCTGTTCACGCCGAGCGCCACCAGCATGATCCCGACGACGAATTCCAGCGTCATCGCCCACAGGTCGGGAATCTCTTGCTTCAGCAGCAGGAGCACCACCCCAACCACAAGCAGCGTCGCCGTGTGCCCGAGGCCCCAGAACACGCCGGCCAGCGAAGAGCGCCACAGGTTGCGACTGCGGCTGGCGATGGTGGATACGGCGATCACATGATCCGGCTCGATCGCGTGCTTCACCCCCATCAGAAAGCCCAAGGTCAACAGGGAAACCAGTTCAACGTCCATCAGGTTCCCTCCCTTCGCCATCATTTTCCTCTTTGTTCACGCATTCGTCAATCCTCTTGGGCAGGATAGCCCTGTCGAGCCATTCTATCTTCTCGCTTGAGTTGGGTAAGATGGGAAGTGTTGAAGAACAGGCCAGACTGACAAGGAGTGACCCTCCATGAACCTGACGATCCGCAAGTGGCTGGCAGCCGCTTTGCTCTTGTTGCTCACCGTCGGCGGGTATGCGCCAAGCGCCTTCGCCCATGCCAATCTGGTGAGCGCCGTGCCGGAAAACGGCTCGGTCGTCGCCGAAGCGCCGCAGACGCTTGTCTTGCGGTTTAGCGAAACGCTGGAAATCGACCTGACCGACCTTGCCTTGTATGACGGGTACGCCCGTGAAATACCGACCACCTCGAAGCCGTACCTCAAGCCGGGTGACGCCTCGCAAGTGATGCTCGACCTGCCGCCGTTGGACGACGGCACCTACACCGCCGTCTGGAACGTCGTCTCGGAAGACGGGCATCCCGTCAGCGGCTCGGTGGTCTTTTCCGTGGGACAACCCACAGCGGGGTACCTCTCCCCCACCCCTACGACCAACGTTTTGGAAAAAGGTTCGCTGGTAGCCGCTCGGTATGTAGTGACGGCACTCTTGCTGGTGGGTGGAGGGCTGTATGGGATGACCCTGCTGGCGAAGCGGCGGGGGCGAAACGCCGGCGCTCCTTCCCACTTGCCGACCTTCGCTCAATTGCTTGGCGGTTGGCGCAAGTGGGGCTGGATGCTTCTGCTCCTCGGCCTCCTCGCCGAATGGTTCATCTACTCGGCGACGTTGCCCGGCAACGGGCTATTGGCGATCTTCACCACAGGCAACTGGCACCTCTTGCTCGAATCCCCCTTTGCCTTGATGGTGACGATCCAACTCGGTCTGCTTATCCTCCTTGCTCTGCCGCAAATGCAAGAGAGTTGGTACGCCCTGATCTGGATGTTGCTGGTCGCCACCCTAGCCATCGGCGGACACGCGTGGGGCATCGACCCCGTTTGGCTGGCGATCACCGTGCGAGCGTTGCACCTGCTGACCCTCGCCCTCTGGCTCGGCGGACTTAGCTACCTGTTGCTGACCCTGCTCCATGAGCGGCGTACGAGCACGAATATTTCCCGGGCAACGTTCCGTCCGTTCTTTACCCGCACGATGCTGATTGCCTCGCTGCTCGTCCTTGTAACGGGCATCGTGATGACCCTACTCCAAACGGATCTCCTGCTCCTGTTCCACCTGCACCTCTGGACAGGCCTTCTGCTCGCCAAAGTGTTCTTGCTGGCCGTCATGCTCTTCCTCGCCACATGGCAGACCTTGCGCTGGCGAGACACCGGCACCCTCTCCCGCCGCTTGCTGCGCGGGGAATGGTGGCTCGGCCTGCTCGCTCTGGTAGCGGCCATCTGGCTCTCCCAAAGCGCCTACCCGTTGCCGACCACCGGCTATGACCGCACCGTCACCGCGACCGACACCAACGGCGTGGAGCGAGCGGCGCATGTGACGCTGACGGAGATTCGCCTCGGCACTCATCCGATGCGCATCGAGCTGCCGGAAACGATGCCCGAGCCACAGCACCTGTTCGTCACGCTGGAGATGACCGACATGGAGATGGGCGAGCAGACGTTCACCGCTACGAAAGCGGTCGGCACGCCGGGTTACATCGCCGACATCGGGCTGACCATGTCCGGCAACTGGCGCTATACCCTGACCGCTCACCTGCCCGACAACAGCGCCGTCTCTTGGACGGATACTTTCGAACTGCCCAAAGGAGGTACCACCCCATGAAACTGAAGAAGACAGTCACCGCCCTGATCATCGCCGCCACCCTCGCCGTCCTCAGCGGCACCGCCTCGGCGCACGTCACCGTCTGGCCGAAGCAAAGCACGGCGGGCTCCTATGAAAAATACACCGTCCGCGTGCCTGTGGAAAAAGACTTGAACACGACCAAAGTCCGCCTCGAATTCCCCCAAGGCGTGAAAGTCGGTACCGTCATGCCGCAACCCGGCTGGACATACGAATGGGACAAAGACGACCAAGGCGTGTTCACCGCCCTGACGTGGACGGCGACGGGAGCAGGCATCAAGCCGCACGAGTTTTCAGAGTTCTCCTTCTCCGGCAAAAACCCCGACACCGCAGGCGACCTCGCGTGGAAAGCCTACCAGACCTACTCCGACGGCACCGTCGTCGAGTGGACGGGCGCAGAAGGCACGGATACGCCTGCTTCCGTTACCGTGCTGAGTGAAAACACCGCCGGCGACGAACACGACCACGACGCGACCCAGAACGAGACCACAACCGAACCGGCTAATCAGGACACCACGACCAACCAAGACACCACCAAGGAAGCCGCCGCCGAAGAAACCACCTCTTCCAGCAACACGCTTCCACTCGTCCTCTCCGGGCTTGCTCTGTTGGTTGCCGTGATCTCCCTGTTCCGCAAGCGCAGCTAAACGATTGCGAGGCAACTTCGACCCGTGTATACCTCAATTGCTACAGATCGATTGGCACCAACTCATACAAATACAATCGAGCCTCGAAGCATTTATTACTCATGATCCGACGGTCTCTAAACTTGTTTGCTTCTGTAGTCACCGTCCTGCTTCACTCGAACGCTTATGCAACGCCTGCCGAAACCGAATGATCCCTCTGATCGTCTCATAAAAAAGGTCAACCGGCTCCGGGGCTTTCCCCTGCCGGTTGACCTGTTTCCTCTATCTCATTCACCTACGATTTCACCTTCACCGCAGCATGCCCTTCCTGATAAATCTGCCGGATGACTTCCTCAATCCGCGGCGTCTGAATCTGAATATCTCGGACCTCAGCACACTCCCCCAGCCGGTCGATCAGCGGCATCGGGCGGGTCGTCACTTTATCAAACAGCACCTTCACGCGGTTGTACGTCGGGTCGTACTGCGCCCCTTCCGGCAGGTGTGCCTCATTGACGAAGCCGTGAAACTCCACATCCAACAGGCTCGGCATCGGGTACTGCTCCCGCAACTCCTCCAACGTCCCGTCGTACACCTTCTGCCCGTGGTTGATGATGATGATCTGCTTGCAGAGCTGCTCAATATCATCCATATCATGCGTGGTCAGCAGGATCGTTTTCTCCTCCGCCTGATTCAGCTCTTTCAGAAACGACCGAATCCGCGTCTTCGCCACCACGTCCAAGCCGATCGTCGGCTCATCGAGGAACAGAATCTCCGGGTTATGCAGCAACGCCGCCACCAGATCGGCCCGCATTCGTTGCCCCAGCGACAATTTACGCACCGGCGTGTCGATAAATTCCCCGATGTCGAGCAGCGACGCATACTCGCTCATCGCCTTGTCATACTCGCGCCGCTCCACCTTGTACATCGCCGCCAGCAGCTCAAACGAGTCCTTGCACGGCAAGTCCCACCACAGCTGCGTCCGCTGCCCGAAGACGACGCCCATCCGCTGCGCCACTTCCTTTCGCTGCTCCTGCGGCGAGAATCCCGCCACTTCGACCCGCCCGCCGTCGGGATGCAAGATCCCCGTCAGCATCTTGATCGTCGTCGATTTGCCCGCCCCGTTCGGTCCGATGTAGCCGACGAAGCCGCCGCGCGGGATCTCGAAGTTCATGTCGGACACCGCCGTCACCAGCTTCGACTTGGCCGTAAGCAAGGTGCGCAACGCGGCGAAACGTCCCGTCTTGCGCTCGGTCACCCGGTAGTATTTGGTCAATCCTTCCGCTCGAATCATCTGCTCGTCCCCCTTTCGATCAATTGCCCGTACTGTGATACCGTTTGATGCCAAACCGCCAAAACGCAAGCGCCAACCCCAACGCGACCGCCGCCACCAGCGGTGTCAGCAGCAGATACCACCACGCGCCGCCCTTATCAAACAGGTACAGAGACGGCACATACGCGATAAACGCCACGGGCAGCACGCTAAACAGCAACCCTTTTAACCAACCGGGGTAGATGTGCATCGGATAGGACGACGCGTTGATCGGCGCATAGACGGTAAATGGCAGGAAATCGGCGATCCGCACCGTCCAGAACGCGATCGTCGCCGTCGCCAAGCCCAACGCCAGCACGATCAGCGAACCGGAGACGATCGACACGGGCAGAAACCACAGCGCCTTCGCCACCGATACCCCTTGTCCGTACAAGCCCCACAGCGAGACGGCCAGCACGACGATCCCTTGCAGAAACCCGCCGATCTGATGCAGGTACAACGACCGCGAGAACAGGTTCAACAGCGGCGACACGGGGCGGGTCAGCAGTTGATCGAACTCACCTTGCACCGTGTATTTTTCAAACGCGTGAATCTCGTTGCACAGCGTGCGGTAGAGCGACAACACCATCATCGAGATCGCGTAGAGGTAGCCGACTTCGTACAGGTTCCAACCCTTGATCGTATCGAACTTCAGCAGGATCGCCGCGATCAGCAGAAAGTCGAGCGCCTGCAGCACCATCATCAACAGCGTCGAGAACAAGAAGCTGAACTTGTACTCCATCTGCGCCGCCACGCTCGCCCGAATCAACTTCCAATAGAGCGCCACAGGCTCACCCTCCTTGTACTTCCATCTGGCTCCGCGCCCGCCGCGTGATCAGCAGCGCAACCACGGTCAACACCGCACACCAGATCAGCGGGATCACAAACCCTCTCACGCTGGAGTGACCGAGGTAGGTCATCACGGGGTAGTAGTTCATCCCCGACCAGGGCAGGTACGGCACGATGTCCCCGATCACGCCCGGCATCACCGGCAGCGGCACCATGAAGCCGGACAGCGTCGTGTTCAGCGTGTAAAAGACGATGAACGACCAGCGGATGTCCTTCGTCCAAAACGCCGCCACCCCGACAAAATAATTCATCAAAAAGCCGAGATAAAACGCCATCGCCACTGAACCCGCCAACGGGAGCCACATGCTCCAACTAAAATCCGGCAACCCGACGAACAAGGCGAAGATCAACAAGAGCGGCACCGTGCGGAAAAACAAGTTATACGCCTGACTTCCCGCACAAAACGCCAGATAATACCCGAAAAAGCTCACCGGCCGCATCAACTGCAACGAAATCGACCCGGTGCGAATGCCTTCATCCATCCCGAACCCGCGCTGCAAAAATTTCGTCTGAAACAGGATCGACTGCGTAAACGCGATATACTGTCCCATCTCCTGCCCGCCGAAGCCGACCACCTGCCGCCCTTCGCCGAGCGTGCCTTGCCAGATCGCGATGAACATCAGCCCGAACAGCATCGACCCGAGGTTGTTGATCATGTGCGCCGCTCTGTATTGCAGGTTACTCAGATAACTCTTGCGAATCAAGACCCAGTAAAACGCCAACGCCCCTGTCTCCCCTCACCTGAAAAGTTCCAAACCGAGAAAACCCCGCTTCCGAAAAAGGAAACGAGGTGACTCCTTCCACTATTCCAATCGCCCCTACTCAAACCGCCGAATCGCCGGCACCAACAGCATCAACGCCGCACCGATCGCGACCATCGAACCTTCGACGATCATGACCTGCAACCCGCCGTACACTTCGGCCAGCCACCCGGTGAGCATGAACCCGATCGGCATCAAAGCGATCGACCCGAACATGTCCAGCGAATAGACGCGTCCGAACGCTTCCTCCGGCACGAGTTCCTGCAAGCTGCCTTCCCAGACCAGCCCGAAGATCATGATCACGCCGCCTTGCAAAGCGTTCAACAGCACCAACAGCCACAGTTGCTCGGCAAACGCCATGCCCAAGAGTGCCACGCCACAGAGCGAAGTCGCGAGATACGCGAGGATGCCCCGCTTCGGCCACACGTTGCGCCGTCCCCAGATCGTCGCCGAAAGCAACGCGCCGACACCGGAAGCGGACAAGATCAGCCCGTAGGATAATTCGTTCCAGCCGAGATGCACTTTCACCAGCCAAGGCAGCAGGATCGCGATGATCCCGGACGAAGCGATGTTGATGAAGCAAAACGCCAAGATCGTGATCCACAACCACGCATGTTGCCGCAGCACCCGATACCCGCCGAGCAGGTCTTCCCCGAACGCCCGCAGCGACCACGGCTGCTTCTCGCGCACTCGCTTCGGCAAGCGCAAGAGCAACAGCGACAAGATCGACGCCAAAAACGTCGCCGCATCGACCCCCAGCCCGAACGCATAGGACGTCACCCCGAGCAACAGCCCGGCCAGCGACGGCCCGACCAGTTGCGCCAACTGGTTGCTCGACTGGGTCAGCGAGTTCGCCGCGTTGCGAATCTCCGGCGTGAACACCTGCGCCCTCACCGCGCCGTACGCCGGATTGAAGATCGCGCTCATCGCCCCTGCGACCACGGCGAACACGTAAAGCGAGGTCATCGACAACGTCCCCACCATACTCATCGCAACCAGATACGCCATCAATCCGAGCCGCACCACGTCGGTGACGATCATCAGCCGCACTCGATTCAAGCGATCGACGAGCAGGCCGGTGAACGGCAGCAGAATGACCTGCGGAATCAACAACAGCATCATGATCGTCCCCATCGCCACCGTCGACGACGAGATGTCATAGACGATCAACGGCAACATGAACTGCATCAACACGTCGCCAAACCGCGACATCGTCTGTCCCGACCACAACGCCGTAAAATTGCGCGAGGCGCGAAACGTATGGAAAATCCCCCCGCCCTCCGGCGGCTTCTGCTCGGGAAGCGACGGAGACGCTTGGACTTCCGTACTCATCGACACACACCTGCCTTCAACAAGACTTCTGCGCCTATTATCCCATGCCCCCTATTCCCTGTAAATCAAAACATTCCCCCAATTCTCACGACCAGAAAAAGGCGCCTGCAAGAGCAGACGCCTTCCTCACCACGAACTTTTTTCCAAAAAGAGTTACAAAAAGTTACTTCACATCGACTTGCGCTGGCTTCAAATACCCGCTGCCACGCAGTTCGCCCATCAGGGTGGAGAACTGGTTCAGATCGAGCTGTTGCTTCGCGTCGGACAGCGCCACCGCCGGCTCGTTGTGCGTTTCGACGATCAGGCCGTCCGCGCCGACAGCCAGTGCCGCTTTGGCGATCGGGAACATGATGTCTTTGCGCCCGGTGGAGTGCGAGATGTCGACGATGACCGGCAGATGGGATTCCTGCTTCAGGATCGGCACCGCCGAGATGTCCAGCGTGTTGCGCGTCGCCTTCTCGTAGGTGCGGATGCCGCGTTCGCAGAGGATGATCTGCTCATTGCCGCGCGAGGCGATATACTCGGCCGCGTAGAGCAACTCCTCGATCGTCGCGGACAGACCGCGCTTCAAGAGGATCGGCTTGCGCACCGAACCGGCCGCCTTGAGCAGCTCGAAGTTCTGCATGTTGCGCGCGCCGATCTGAATCACGTCGAGGTACTCGCATGCCATCTCCACATCTTCCGGCGCGACGATTTCCGACACGCAGACCATGCCGTGACGCTTCGCCGTCTCGCTGAGCAGCTTCAAGCCGTCGCGGCCGAGACCTTGGAAGTCGTACGGCGAGGTGCGGGGCTTGTACGCGCCGCCGCGCAGCAGCACGATGCCTTCCTTCTTGATATGCGAAGCCACCGCTTCCATCTGATCGGGCGTCTCCACGGAGCACGGCCCGGAGATGATCGCCGGTTCGCCGCCGCCGATGCGCAGCGGGCCGACTTCGACGATCGTATCGCTCGCCTTCTTCTTGCGGGAGACGAGCAGTTGTTTCTTGTCCTCTTCCTGCAGCCCGAGGGACGCTTGGAAGATCTGCTTGAACAGGTGACGGATCGTATCGTTCGGGAAAGGGCCGGTGTTGGCCGCCACCAGTCGGTCCAACATCTCCTTTTCCCGCACGGGGTCAAATCTCTCGGTGCCCTTGCCTTCCTTCAGTTGGCCGATCTCCTGCACCAACTGTGCTCGGCGGTTCAAGACCTCCAGCAGTTCCAAGTTCACCTGATCCAGTTCGTTTCGCAGTTCGTCAAATCTTGCTTTGCTCATGCTCATCTCTCCTCTTCTCAGCTCACATGTATGGAATATGAAAATGCGTGATGGGGGTGCCTACGTCGACCGTTGCTGCGTCTGATGCTAGGTGTGTTGTTCATAGCTATATTTTATACCTTCTGGTCGAGTTGTAAAAGCACCCTTTTCAACGCGGCCAAAAACTTCTCGTTTTCCGCCTTCGTGCCGACCGTGACGCGCAGGTGTCCGGGCACGCCGAGCGCCGTTCCGCTGCGAGCGATGATCCCTTCCTTCAACAGCGCGGCAAACAGCACGCTGTCATCCATCCCCGTCGGGAACAGCAAAAAGTTGGCTTGGGAAGGCAGCGGGGAGTAGCCCAAGTCCTGCAACCCGGCGATCAACTGCGCCATTCCTTCGCGGTTGACGCGGCGCGAAGTTGCGATGTGCTCGTCATCGTTCAGCGCCGCCACCGCCGCCACCTGTGCCATCGTGTTGACGTTGAACGGCTCCCGCGAGCGGTTGATCGCTTCGATCACCTGCGCGTCGCCGATGATGTACCCGATGCGCAGGGCGGCCAACGCGTAGAGCTTCGAGAACGTCCGCATCACGAGCACGTTGCGATGCCCTTGCTTCACGAAGTCGATCCCTTGGGCGAAGTCGGTCGCTTCCACGTACTCTTGATACGCTTCATCGAGGACGACCAACACGTCCTCCGGCACCTGTTGCAAAAACGCCTGCAACTCCGCCGACTTGATGTACGTGCCCGTCGGGTTGTTCGGCGTGCAGAGGTAGATCAGCTTCGTGCGCGGCGTGATGCGCCGGACGATCGCGTCGAGATCGAAGGTGAAATCCGGCTTGGAATCGACCGTCACCGTCGTCCCGGCCATCAGTTGCGTCCCGAACCAATACTGGGAAAATGTCGGGCTGGGAATGATCACTTCATCCTCGCCCTCGATAAACGTCTCGGAGAGCAGCTTGATCACTTCGTCCGAGCCGTTGCCGATCAGGATGGACGCCGTGTCGATGTCGTTTTTCTCGGCGATCGCCTGCTTCAACAACACCGCGCCTCCGTCCGGATAGCGGCTCAGTTCGGGCAGGGCGTCGATGATCGCCTGCTGCGCTTTTTTCGACGGGCCGACCGGGTTTTCATTCGACGCCAGCTTGATCACTTCGGTCAACCCGAATTCCTTCTTCACTTCGGAGATCGGCTTGCCGGGAACATACGGGTCGATTTGTAGCAGATTTTTGCGGATCTTATCTAAAATTTGTTTGGACATGGGTGCGTGCCCTCCCGATTAAGGAATGTACATGGTAGAATGAAAGGGATACTTGCTCCTCTTCTACCGTCTATAGTACTTTACTGTGATAAAGAAACGCAAGAAAAAAATAAGCCATCCCGTACGATTAAATTACATAGCCGATTTCTTTAACCATAATATCACAAGTAAACGGACAATTCAATCCCAGGGGTAACAGAAAGGGTGCTTTCATGCAAACGCGAACATTGACCCAAGCCGATTTCAGCCAAGCGCAACAGAACCTCGACGGCGTCATCCACTGCACGCCGCTCGACTATTCGAAGACGTTCAGCAACTACTCGAACAACGAGATCTACCTCAAGCTGGAGAACTTGCAGAAGACCGGCTCCTTTAAGATCCGCGGAGCTTTTCATAAAATCGCCCAACTGACCGATGAAGAGAAAAAACACGGCGTGATCGCCGCCTCCGCAGGCAACCATGCCCAAGGCGTCGCCTACGGGGCGGCCAACGCCGGCATCCCCTGCGTGATCGTGATGCCGGAAGCGGCTCCGCTTGCAAAAGTCGAAGCGACTACCGCGTACGGCGCGGAAGTGATTCTCTCCGGCAAGAACTACGACGAAGCGTACGGCAAAGCGCTGGAGATCCAACAGGAGCGCGGCATGACCTTCGTCCACGCCTTCAACGACCCGGACGTGATCGCCGGCCAAGGCACGATCGCGCTGGAGATCCTCGAACAGCTGCCCGATGTCGACGTGCTCGTCGCGCCGATCGGCGGGGGCGGTCTCGTCTCCGGGATCGCAGCGGCCGCCAAGCTGATCAAGCCGGACATCCGGATCGTCGGCGTTGAAGCGGCAGGGGCTTCCTGCATGCGCACATCGCTCGACAACGACGCGATCACCACGCTCGACACCGCCGTCACCATCGCCGACGGCATCTGCGTCCGCACGCCGGGCGACATCACGTTTGATATGACACGCAAGTTGGTCGACCATGTGGTCACCGTCGAGGAGGAGGAGATCGCCAAAGCGATGCTTCTCGCCGTCGAACGCAACAAGATGGTCGTCGAAGGGGCGGGAGCATCCGGCCTCGCCGCCGGCCTGTACCAGAAACTGCCGTTCAAGAACAAAAAAGTCGCCGTCATCATCACCGGCGGCAACGTCGACGTCAACTTCCTGTCGCGCATCATCGAGCGCGGCCTCGTCGAAGCGGGTCGCTACCTGCGCATCACCACCAAAGTGCCCGACAAGCCGGGCGTGCTCCAAGACGTGCTGAGCGTGTTCTCCGACCAACGGGCGAACATCATCGGCATTCACCACAACCGCCTGTCCCAGTCGATCATGCTCGGCGAGGCGGAGATCGAAATCGAAGTGGAAACCCGCGACCGCAAACACCAAGACGTCATCCTCAAGCACCTGCACGACGCGGGCTTTCGCGTGACCACGCATTCCTAGGACACGAGGAGGCCAACTTATGACCACCCAAGGGGACAACCGCATTTTCGCCCTCGACATCGGCACCCGCTCCGTCGTCGGCTTGGTCGCTGAACATGGCGAAGACGGCAAACTGCGCGTCGTCGCCACGGAAGCGGCCGAACATACCACCCGCTCGATGCTCGACGGGCAGATTCACGATGTCGTCGAAGTGGCGGACATCATCCGCCGCGTCAAGACGAAGCTCGAAGACCGCGTCGGCCCGTTGAAAAAAGTGGCGGTGGCCGCAGCCGGTCGCGCTTTAAAGACGGTGCGCACCCGCGTCGACCGCGACTTGAACAACCAGCGTCTCTCCGAAGACGACGTGTTGACGCTCGAATTGACCGCCGTGCAACAGGCGGAGCGACAACTGCAGGAGACGACGCCTGACGCCGCCCGCTATCACTGCGTCGGCTACACGGTGCTTCACTACCTGCTCGACGACTCGGTGATCGGATCGCTCGTCGACCAGTGGGGCTTGATCGGCAGCGTCGAGATCATCGCGACATTTTTGCCTCGGGTCGTCATCGACTCGTTGCAGATCGCGTTGGAGCGCGCCGACCTCGAGATGGCGGCGCTGACCTTGGAGCCGATCGCCGCGATCAACGCCTTGATCCCGCCGACGATGCGCAAGCTGAACCTCGCCCTCGTCGACATCGGCGCGGGCACGTCCGACGTCGCGCTGACGGCGGAAGGCACCGTCGTCGCCTATGGCATGGTGCCGGTGGCGGGCGATGAGATCACGGAAGCGCTCAGTCAGAAATACCTGCTCGACTTCCCGGTCGCCGAGCAATTGAAGCGCGAATTGCTGCTCGGTGACACGGTTTCCTTTACCGACGTGTTGGGGATTCCCTACGACCTCCCCTCCCGCGACGTGATCCAATCGATCCACGAAGAAGTGACCAAACTCGCGCTGCAGATCGCGCGTGAGATCAAGAACTTGAACCAGCGCGGCCCGCAAGCGGTGATGCTCGTCGGCGGCGGCTCGCAGACCCCGATGCTGCCCGCATTGTTGGCGGCCGAACTGGGGCTGCCCAAGGAGCGGGTCGTCATTCGCGGCACCGATGCGATCCAAGCGTTGGCGGAGCAACATGAGACGCTTTTCGGCCCGCAAGCGGTCACGCCGGTCGGCATCGCGCTCGCCGCTTTGCACCACCCTGTCTCCTCCGTGGCGATCAAAGTCAACGGGCAGACGCACCGCCTGTTCGAGTTCCGTCAGATCACCGTCGGCGACTGCCTGCTGGCGGCCGATGTCGATGTCCGCAAGCTGCACGGCCGCCCCGGCATGGCGCTGACGGTGGAAGTCAACGGCAAGATGAAAGTCCTGCGCGGCACGATGGGCACGCCTGCCCAACTGCTGCTCAACGGCAAGCCGGGCAAGTTGGACGACACCGTCCAGCACGGAGACGAGATCGAAGTGCTCGGCGGCACCTCGGGTGTCGATGCGGCAGGCACGATCTCCGATGTGCTCGACTCGTTCACGCCGCTGTCTGTTACATTTGGTGGTGTCCGTCACGTTCTGCCGCCTGTCGTCCTGCTCAACGGACAGAAGGCGACAGTCGATACGCCGTTGCGAGACCGAGCGAAGATCGAGACAAAGCAAGCGGCGAGCGTGCGCGACGTGCTGACCTTGCTCGACGCGCCGCTCGACCTGCCGGAAGAGGACGAACTCTCGGCGTTTGAAGTGACGATCGACAACCAGACCGTGCGCCTGCCCTACGACGCGTTCCAACTGCTGGTCAACGGAGAAGCTGCGACGCCGGACGCGCCGATGCAGGACGGCGACACGCTGGAGTATCGGGAAGTGCCGCCGCCCGTGTACCACGTCCGCTTTTTCTACGACGAATCGTTGAACGCGGCGAAGCGGATCACCTGCATCGTCAACGGCAAGCCGATCACCGTCGAAGGCCCGCGCCCGCCGATCTACCGCAACGGCAAGCGCGCCGCCCTCGACGACCTCGTGCAACACGGCGACACCCTGCACCTGATGCTGCGCCCGCAGGAAAGCCTCGCCGAAGAAGAACAGCCTTGGGAGCCTGTGCTCTCCGACCTGTTCAAGTACTACCAGATCGAAAACGAACGCCCCCCGCACGCGATCAACCTCGTGTTGACCGTCGACACCGCTCCGGCGAGTTTCAATACGCCGATCCATCATGGGGCTGTGGTGACGATGGAGTGGGTGTAGTTTTTTTGATCAAAAAGGGGGTTGCACCATGGTAATTTTGCAAAGGTACTCCTTGCGTTTACGTCCTCTTCAGATACCTAATGATATCTCGCTTGCCCTGCCTTGGTATCAGGACCCTGAAGTCTTATACTACTCGGAAGGCGAAGGGACCGAACCCTACACGGCTGAAACGATCGAGCGCATGTACCGTTGGTTGAGTCGAGAGGGATATGTTTTCATCATTGAAGTCTTACACATGAGCTCAAATGATTGGCTCCCCATTGGAGACGCTACGTTACGCCAAGACATGCTCCCTCTCATCATCGGTGACCCCTCCTATCGTTCGGCAGGTCTTGGCATCCAAGTCCTCCACCTACTCATCGAGCATGCTCAGACCTTGGCATGGCCACTATTGACCGCCCACAAAATATACAGCTACAACGTTCGCTCGCAACGCTTGTTCGAGAAAGCCGGCTTCGTACGAGTCGGCGAAGGAACTGACGATCACGGCAGACTTTTTTTTCAATACAAACTCGATCTTCCCTCAAGACACGCTTAGATAGCGTGTCTTTTTTGCACAACAACATGAATCAGCCATTACTTATACTGATTGTTCATTTACGAAGGAGGTGAAAATCATGGCAAAACTGTCCATCAAAAAGGTTCAAATGTGCAAAGCGATCGAATCTTCCATCATGGCTAAAGGTGACGGCTGGTAAGATCTATGGCCAACATACTGACAACTTTGAAGCAGACACCGCACTGTGTGATGTGTCTGCTTCAACTCTATCTGGAGGGATCAACATGTACAAAATCGCACCGAACGCAATTGTTCGTCGAGAATTTTTCGGAGGTCTCGGAATCATTCTCAACCAGGACAATTTTGAATTAGATGAGTTTTCCACCAGTTTCTTGCGTTGTTTGCATCACACAACCGATTGCCATGTCATCTCGCAAGCGTTAACCCGAGTTCATGAAGTGCAAATGACACCTGAGCACGTGGAATCCTTGTACGAAGAAGCTTTGGAATCGGGGTTGATCGTTCGCTCAAATGAAACCAAGTTGATCGAAGTTGACAAGTTGGTTCAGATTATGCAAGCAGAACTGGATGACA
>DASTWJ010000048.1:0-38512 GCA_035776695.1 Bacilli bacterium | reverse complement strand
GTAGAGGTCGGTGAACACGTCGCGCCCGCTGGCGGAGGCGAGGGAGATGGTGTTCATCGCCAGCACGGACAGGCTCAGCGTGCAGACGGTCGCGGCGTGCAGGGCGCGGGTTTTCAGCGACAGGCGGGGAAACCGAAACCGCAGGCGGCCGCTTTTCAACAGCCAGGCGAACGGGATCAGGAAGAGAAAGTCGGCGAAGAGCAGGCAGTCGTTGGTCGAGATCACTTCCCGCAGCGACGAGGTCACCGCCCCCACCTCCCCCGTCTGGCGGAGCACGGGGTACGGGATCACGCGGTCGAAGAAGTCGTAATACAGCGAATCGGCCAGCAACACGACCGACAAGAGCAGGTCAAATGCAAAAAAGCCGAGGATGCGGCTTTTCAGCGGCAACAGCAACAGCCACGAGGACAACGCCAAGAGCAGCACCGCCGTGGAGACGACCATGCCCATCGTCGCATAGGAGCTGTTCATGTCCCAGCTGAAGAGGATGACTTTGAACAACAAAAACCCGTTGAAAGCCAACAGTTCCGGGTAGAGTTTGAGAATTGAGAGCGTGCGTTTCCAGGTAAGCTTTCTGGCAGGCATTGCGGATTCCCCCCATTTTCAATCCTTGTCCTAGGCAGAGCCTTGTACCACGATATGAGGAGGAGGGAGGGAAGATGCAATTTTTGTAAAAGGAGATAAAAGAAAAGTCATGCAAGACCTGTGGCCTCACATGACTATACCTTTCAAAAGAACTACCCTTCACTTTTCAAAAACTTTAGTAGGTAGATCGCGATTGTGATGCAGAGAGAAGTGGTTTTCATTCCTCCCCTAACACGCTCGATTAATGCCCGGTCGATTTGACCAAGCCGATCCGGTTGATCAGCGTTTCACTTTCCTCGTTCAAGCCGACAAACTTCACGTGCCTGCCGAGCGCTTCGTACTTCTGTACGACCTTCGAAATACCAACCACCGCCGAGTGATCCCAGACGTGGCAGGAACGGAAGTCGATCACAACCAACTCCGGGTCCTCCTGGTAGTCGAACAGTTCGAGAAAATGCGTCGTGGTGCCGAAGAACAGCGGGCCTTTGACCCGGTAGGTCTTGCTGCCTTCCTCCGTCACCCGCGACACGCTGATGCGCGAGGAACGCCAGCCGTAGACCAGCGCGGAGATCACGACGCCGGTGAGCACACCGTACGCCAGATTGTGCGAGGCGACGACGATCGCGACGACAATCACCATCACCAGCGAGTCGCTCGGCGGCAGTTTGCGGAAGTCGCGCAGAGAGCCCCAATCGAACGTCCCGATCGAGACCATGAACATCACGCCGACCAGCGCAGCCATCGGAATCTGCTTGACGATGTCGCCGAGCAGCAGGATCAGCACGAGCAGGAACACGCCGGCCGTCAACGTGGACAGGCGGGTGCGCGCGCCGGATTTGACGTTGATCACCGACTGCCCGATCATCGCGCAACCGGCCATGCCGCCGAAGAAACCGGAGACGATGTTCGCCACGCCCTGCCCCTTCACTTCGCGGTTCTTCTCCGACTTGGTCTCCGTCATCTCATCGACGATCGTCGCCGTCAAGAGCGACTCCAAGATGCCGACCATCGCGATCGACAGCGAGTACGGGAAGATGATCCACAACGTTTCCAAGCTCAGCGGCACATCCGCGATATGAAACACCGGCAACGCGGATGTCATCTCGCCGAGGTCGCCGACCGTCGGCACGCCGATGCCCATCGAGATCGTGATGATCGAGACGATGATGATCGCGGTCAACGGCGACGGGATCTTCTTCGTCAGGCGCGGCAACAGGTAGATGATCGCGAGCGTTGCCGCCACCAGTGCGTACATCACGAAGCCTTGTCCCTCGAAGTTCGGCAGTTGGGCCATGAAGATCAAGATCGCCAACGCGTTCACAAACCCGATCATCACGCTGGCCGGCAGGAACGTCAGGAACCTCGCGATCTTCAACCAGCCGAAGAGAATCTGCAACACCCCCGTCAAGATCGTCGCGGCGAACAGGTACTCGAGGCCGTGATCTCTGACCAGTGTGACCATCAACAGCGCCGTCGCGCCGGTCGCCGCCGAGATCATCGCCGGACGTCCGCCCGTAAACGAGATCACGATCGCGATGCAGACCGATGCATACAGCCCGACCATCGGGTCGACACCCGCGATAATCGAGAATGCGATCGCCTCCGGGATCAGTGCCAAGGCGACCGTCATGCCGGCGAGCACATCGGTCGTGATATTGGAGAACCACGCTTTTCTGATGTTTTCAAAATTCAAAGTAAGACTCCTTCCCTCTCTCCTCCGTTCGTTTTTCGTACGGAACGATTCTATTTCATATGGTCCGACCATGTTCACTTCGATGCAATTGATTAAACTGGACTACTAAAAAGGTCACTCTGGCATTGTACCAAAGTGACCTCCAAAAGTCATGTAGCGTCTCTTTACACCGTGATCAAAATCGGGCTAGTCGGCCGCTCTCCTGCCACTAGCGGTGCCAACAGCTCCACAAACCTCGGCGGCATGAACGTGTCCGTTGCGGCTTGCAACTCCGCCAGCGACCACCACTTATGCGCTCGATAGTCGCCGCGCTCCTCCGCCTCCATGTGCTCCAACACCACGTCCGCTTCGCTCGCCTTCACCCGGCCGAGATAATGACGTTCCAAAATGCGCGTCATCTCGCCCTTGAAGTTGACCGCCACCTCGCGCGTCCACACCCACGGCCCGAGCTCCCACTCGCGGATGCCCGTCTCCTCCCAGACTTCGCGCCGCGCCGCCTCCTCAAACGTCTCGCCTTCTTGCAGACCGCCGCCGGGATGAATCCAGAAGGTCAGGTCGTTGTAGCGGTCTTCGATCTGAAAACTTGCCGGGAACCTTTGCAAATGCTTCCTTTTTTACTTTGGATTCTGCTTTGAAAAGTGGACTAACAACCCGACCATTGCAAGGAATAATCCGCCAAAAAATGTAATGTTCGTGATAAGCCAGATATAGTCTGGAGTCATTCCCTTCACCGATTCAACAATTCTGACGGACTGGGTTGAAGATACCGCAATAAAAATTAGTATCTTCTCAAGACCGCTAAGTGCAGTCATGATCAATCCGGTAAAAAAAAGCCCCTTGCCGAGTGGTTGCATCTTCACACCAACTAGAAGATAGTGGTAGTCCACAGACCGTCTGCAATACCGTTGTCGAGAACGACCGGAGAGTCGCCTTCTACGAGGTCACTCGTACCGATATCATGGTAACCCGTCGCATCAGAGTATGCATAGTGGATGTAGCCGCCGGTGTGGTGATAGTTTTGTTCCCAGTTGATGTAGCCAGCGCCTCACGGGGCAGTCTGTTTACGGCTGTGGTCATCGACATAGACACCCCTCCGGACATTCTGTTTGGAAATTGGAATATCTGCGCCATCCGATCTCACACTCCCTCCGCTTTGCATCTCTCTCCATATGTATTGCCAATTTCACGGAGAATGATGAGAAAACGCAGGAAATAGAGGTAGGCTCAGGATACTCTACCTCTATTCTACTAGATCTGTTGTAAAATGAACACTGTACCGATTACCGCTTGCCCAAGAGGTGTCTGGAAACCTTGCTTACTTGCGCGTAGGGGATCGCGCCTTCATCCAGCATTTCGGGGAGGATCTGTTCGAGGAAATAGGTGACGCAGTGCAGGTCTTTGAATTGCAGGATCGTGGAGAGCGCTTCTTGGTAGATCTCGAGGAACAAGGGCTCGGGGTTGCCTTTTTGGATCTCGCCGAACGATTCGTAGAGCAGGTCGATCTTGTCGGCGACGGCGAGGAGGCGGCCTTCGAGGGTGTCGTCTTTGCCTTCGCCGAAGCGGCGGCGGTAGACGTCTTGGAACTCGGCGGGGATCTCCTGTTCGATGAACTTCTCGATCATCGTCTCCTCCACCTGCGAGAACAGCTCCTTCAACTCCGGCATCGCGTATTTGACCGGCGTCTTGATGTCGCCCGTGAACAGCTCCGCATAGTCGTGGTTCAACGCCTTTTCATACAGCGTCCGCCAGTCGATCGTCTCTCCGTGCTGCTCCTCCACCGTGCCAAGAAACTGCGCGATCTTGGTCACTTTAAACGAATGGCTGGCGACCGAGTGCTCTTGGTATTTGAACTTGCCCGGGCACCGGTTGATGCCTTCCAGATCAGACAAGCTCTTGAAATAGTTGTGCATGCCCATGTGTGATTCGCTCCTTTCTGCGTGTCGCGTAGGGTATCCGCTTGAAGGTATTTCGAATAAACATATCACTCCACTCACGCTATTACAACCGGAAATACCTGCCAACGACCCTTTGTCTTACACATTCTCAGAAATGGAGGTGGTAGAACCATTGTGTTACTTTATCCATGCGGTTACACCTGCGACACTACAGCCCGATTTCATACAACAGTATCTAGACCTCTACGATATTGAATTACTCGATATGACGGATGTCGTGATCGATCGTCTTCCGGAACTGAATTATTACGGCATTCTCAGAGGATGCTCTTGCGATTTTGTGAGCCAAAACCCGATGAAGAACAATGCCAAGGAGATCCATGATCTGATCGGTCACCTCGCCGCGCAAGGAGATTTGTTGTTATCCATTGTATTGGATGAAGGTCAATTCAAGGACATCGGGACGGACATTCAACATGCGATCAATCGATACCTCCGATTGGAAATGACACTCGCAGAATTCCGTCTACAATTCCCGCCTTCGAAGCCAACCAACATCTCCTATGTAATCAGGCAAGAACCGAACACATCTTCTGAGCTAGACTAGCGATTCTCGGAATACTGTTCACCGTCATAAAAATCCCTCTTGTGCTAAGCCGCAAGAGGGATTTGACTATAAGGAACATCGTCCCGTATTCACCGAACGATTGGTATCGCCGACCGCTTTGTGCAACGCGATCGGGATCAATTACTCAGGCTTGTTCTGGCACAATCGCAGAGCTCCATCCCCTTGCCAAATCCCTATTCTTCCTCCCCTTCATCCAGCTTGCAAGTAAAATGATCCCCCGACCCGATCGGCACCGTCACCGAGGAGGCGTTGTCGAGCAGGTCGACGGTGAACTTGTACGCCTCGATGCCCATGTAGCCTTTGTGCGAGAGCATGTTGTCGGCGACGACCAAGCCGCCCGGGCGAATCTTCGGCCAGAGCTCGGCGAGGTAGAAGGCGTATTCATCCTTCATCCCGTCGAGGAACACGAAGTCCCATGGGCCTTCCAACTCCTCGATCTTCTCCAGCGCGTTCCCTTCCACCAGCTCCACCACGTCGGCCACGCCCGCTTTGTCAAACATCGAGCGGGCGAGGTCGATCTTAAAGGGACTCATCTCGCACGTCACAACCTTGCCCCCGTTCGCCCGCGCCGCTTCGGCCAGAAACAGCGTCGAATAGCCGCTCGACGTGCCGATCTCCAAGACCCGCTTGGCCCCGCTATGGCGCAGGATCAGGTTGAACAGCATCCCCGTGTCAAACGTGATTCGCCACAACCCCTCCTCCAGATCGGGTTGTTTCTCCAACTCTTCCAGTTCCTTGAGCGTCTGCAAGATGCGCTCATCTCTCATCCTGTCTCCCCCTCACTCCGATTGCTCCCGCTCCGACTCGCGCCACGCCCGTTGCAACATCTGCCGGTAGCGCACCTGCTGGGCATCCGCCCGCACATGCTGCTCGACGCGGATGTCCAACGGAATCCGCTGCGGTCGCAGTCCCTCCACGACGGGGCGGTCCTCGTCGAGCACCGTCACGTTGTGGTCGTAATGAATCTCGTCGATCAACTCCACATCGGGCAGGAAGTTGCGCAACGCCAATCCGTAGATGATCGTCTCCTCCTCCCCCGTCCCTGCTCCCGTCGGGGTGAGGGCGAGGTAGGTACACATCTTGTTCTCCGCCGCCATGTTCGTGCGCAAGATCAACTGGTTCGGAAAATGCAGCGTGATCGTGGAAGCTTCGCGATGTTCCGCTTCGTTGAGCGGCGTGCGCAAGAGCGGATGAAACGGCTTGGCGATCACGCAGATCGTGTCTTCCGTGACCGTAAAGTCCGGCCCTTCCACAACCGGATCGACCTCTCCCGTCGTATGCGGATGCACGAACGGCAGGTGCGCCACGTCGATCACGCTTTCCGCCACGCGGCTGTAGTGCGCTTTCCAGTGCGCCTTAAACGACACCGACTGCCACGCCTCATCGGTCAACTCATCCGGCAAGGTCAGCTCCGGCATCCGTTCGGGAGCCCCGAGATAGACCCAGATCAGCCCCGCCCGCTCCTGCACGGGATAGCTTCTCACTTGTGCCCCGTGGGGGATCGGTGCCTCTTTTCCGTTCGCCGGAATGTAGGTGCAACGCCCATCCCCCGCATAGGCCCAGCCGTGAAACGGGCAGGTCACGCAGTCTCCCTCGTGCTTGCCGTCCGACAGCCGTGCCCCGCGATGGGCACATTGGTCGGCCAGCGCATGAGCCGCACCGTTCGCATCGCGGTAGAGCACCAGATGATCGTCATAGATCCGCCTTGCCACCAATTCCCCCGCCGCCACTTCCTCACTCATGGCGGCCACATACCACCATCGTTTCAATGCCATCACCTCGATAATGAAACAGCCCCAGCTACGTCGGGTTTCGTCAATGCTATAGGCAGACTATGCCGCTCGCCTAGATTCGGCGCTTGGAACACGCCCATTTTTCGACAAAAAAAAGAAGCTGTCGAGGAGGAGACAGCCACAGCCCCCTCCCGGACAGCTTCCAAAAGTTGTTCAAATGCGTGATTTCGTTCCTTGCTAGTCGACGACTTCCTCATCCAACAGGTCAAGCAAGCCCGTGTACCCTTGCATCGAATACACGAACAGCCGATGCAACGGACGCGTCATCGCGACATACAGCAGCTTCACGTCCAGCTCTTCCGGCGTGTACATCTCCTCCAGCGACAGGATGAACACGGCGTCGAACTCCAAGCCTTTGACCACGTAGGACGGCACGATCACGAGGTCGGCGCCGGAGTAGTCTTCCTTCTCATCGAGCACATGCACGGTGAGCGACGTTTGGTGCCGATCGAGCAGTTTCTTGATTCGCTTGCATTCCGCCATCGTCTTGCCGATCACGGCGATCGAACCGTACCCTTCTCCGCGCACCCGCTCCACGTCGGCCAGCACCTGCTCGATCAAGTCGTCCAGCTCCGCGAACACCGCCTGTCGCGGCTCTTCCCCATGGCGCACGACCGGCTTGGCGAGGACGAGACCCGGCGTGTTCGAATGCACGATCACGCGGTTGGCGAGGTTCATGATCTCCACCGTCGTCCGGTAACTCTGTTCCAAGACGAGGTAGTTGCAGGTCCCGCTCGGGAACACCGTCCTCATCACTTCATCCCAGCTCTGCACGCCGCGATACGAATGAATCCCCTGCGACAAATCCCCCAGAATCGTAAACATCTCCGTGCCTAGCACTTCTTGTAACGCGATCAGTTGAAACACGCTGTAATCCTGCGCTTCGTCGATCACGAGGTTGCGAATCTTAAACGCTTCCTTGAACCCGTACAGCTTGTGTTGCAGATACAGAAGCGCCGCCGTATCCTCGATCTCCATCTTCTTCGCTTCCAGCAGTCCCAGCGAATGTTTTTGCAGAAAAAGGGTCTCTTCCGCGCTCAGTTCCGTTCCAAGCAACTCCTCATCCTGTAGGAACTCGCGATAGTGCGCTGGCAGCGTCTGCTTGGGAAACGCGCTCATGTAGTCTTTGACCAACGTCTTCGCCCGCTTCTCCAATTCCTGCAGCCGCTCTTCCTTCTTCGCCATCCAGTGCGAGACTTTGGCGCGGCGCTTCTCAGGGTCTTTGATGCCGTAGATCGCTTGGTCGATCTTCTCGTCATACGTGTTGACGAGGCTCTCGTGGAGGTCTTTCTTCATCGTTTTCAAGCGGTCTTGGAGGATCTTGCGAATCTTCTCCACCCGCTTGTAAACCGGCAGCCGCGCGTAGTCGAAGCGAAACATCTTGTCCACATCGGCGGCGGTCGCGATCATCCGCTTGCCGAGCTTGCAGTCCTGCTGCGGCACCATCTGCTCGGTCAGCCCGTCGAGGTAGCGGTCGATCAGTTGCTTGTAGGTGACGGAGCCTTTGAACAGCGAGACGAACTTTAGCTGCTCGACCGGCCCGGTGCCTTCCAAGAAGGTGAACAGCTTCTCGTTGGGGTCGATCAGTTTCAGTTTCTTGCCGAGACACCCGTGGACGAAATCGAGGTAGGTCGATTGGTTGACCGCCTCGACGCCAAGCTCCGGCAGCACGTCGGCGATGTATTTGAGGAACAGTTGATGCGGCGCGAGGATCATGAACTGGTCGGAGTTGAACTTGTCGCCGTAGGTGTAGATCAGGTAGGCGATGCGGTGGAGCGCGATCGTCGTCTTGCCGCTGCCCGCCGCCCCTTGGACGATCATCGGGCGGTACATGTCGGCGCGGATGACGCGGTTCTGCTCCTCTTGGATCGTCGAGACGATGTCTTTCAGCCGCGAGTCGGCGCTGCCGCCCAAGGACCCCTGCAACAACTCGTCTCGCGTGGTGATGTCGATGTCTTGAAAATCAACCAGTTCCCCTCGCTCGATCGTGTACTGCCGCTTGCGGAACAGTTCGCCCCGCTCCGTGCCCGTCTCCGTCTCGTAGGAGATCTCGCCGATGCGGCCTTCGTAGTAGACGTTGGCGATCGGTGAGCGCCAGTCGACGATGATCGGTTCCTGCGTATCCGGGCGGAACAGCGACGCTTTTCCGATATAGAGGGGTTGAACCGCGTCATAGTTCTCCGGCTTGACGTCGATGCGGCAAAAATACGGCTTGCTCTGCACCCGTTGCAGCTGGTAGATGTTCTGCTTCGTCGTTTCGAAAAATTGCACGCTGGTCAACAGGGCGATGTACCCTTCCGAACCGTCCAGCGAGTTGAGCCGCAGATACGCTTCCTTGATTTGCTGGCGGTAGTCGGCTTCGTCGAGCTCGCCTTGGTGGAGCACGAAGTCGATGTAGGTCTTGGTGTCTTGCAGTCGTTGGATCTCGTGTTGGTAGTCGGGGTGGTGCGTGATGGACTGGGACATGCGTTTCGCCACAACCTTTCCTGAACAGGATCATTGAGGACGGAGGATCGATGAGTTGTTATGCGTAGAGAGAGGCTAGTAGAATACCATATTTTGTAGTACACAAACAAGAGGGCATTTTGATTATTCGCACAAAAAAAGGCCGGGAATCTCCATTCCCAACCTCGGATCTTGCGACATGCTCCGTTCGATCAGTCCGGTTCGTTCAGTTTTGCAAGGGATTCGGCACGTGCGTTGCTTGCTGTGAGAATCAGGACGAGAATCAGCGCTCCCATGAAAATCCCTTCGCCCATAGACGCCCTCCTCCTTCACGGTGGCTTCCGGTTGCTTACGCAAGTACGGAAGTATATGAAGGAGGACAGGTTCCATAGACCAGACAGGCTCCGCCTGACGCGGCTCCTACTCCAAGAAGCTGGAAAGGTCGTTTCCTTTCGGCAACGTTTGCGCGGATGCGGCTTGGCCTTCCTTGAGCCCCAGGCGTTGCGACATCTGCTGGTTGATCGCCGACATCTTGGTCGTGTAGTCCTTGCAGCTCTCGATGATCTGCTGGTTGGAGCGTTCGGACGAATCGAGCGCCGCCATCAGGTCGCCGATCGCTTGGTTGACCGCTTCCAGCGACATCGACGGCTTGCTCAACAGCTCGTTGGTGCGCTCCGTCGTCGTGCGCAGCAGGCGAGCGTTCTCCTTGAACTGGTCTTCCAACGTCTTGTTGGTCGCGTCGACGGCGGCGATCACTTTCTCTTGGTCGCCAAGCGCCATCGCGATCATCGCCGACACGGTGATCAGGTTCGAGGTCTTGTCGATCGCGTTATTGACCGCGTCGATCAGCTTGTCGTTGTTGTCGTTGATGATGTCGGTCGCGGCGATCGCTTGGTTGTAGAGCATGATCATCTCGGTCATCGACTGGATGCGGGAGACGACTTTGCGCAGGCCGCGTTCGAGGTGCGCCTTGCGCGTTTCGTTCCCCGCCTTGGCGATCTCCGCTTCGAACATCTCCTTCAGCTTGTCACCGAAGGCGATCTTCGTTTGCAGGTGGTAGATCTCCTCCATCGAGGTGCGCTTCAGTTGGCGCATGTAGGAGATATTCTCCTGCAGCGTGTCCTTGCCATCCCGCAAGCCACCCAAGATCGAGTTGATGTTCGTCTTGACCGATTGGTACTTGTAGACGTAATTTTTAAACGGGCTCTTGCGCAGCAGTTTGCCGAACAGCCCGACGTTCTTGCTCTGGTTCAGCTCTTCGCACTCGTTGCGGAGCTTGAGAATCATGTTCGACACTTCCGCCCGCTTGCCGGACATCAGGTCGTTGACCGGACGGTCGAGCATCTGCAGGGTCTGGCCCGCCTTCTCCTGCGTCTTCATGCCCAGTTTGCCGATGTCGTCCATCAGCGCATCGAGCGCCATCGTGTCGGTGGTCGACACTTTCTGAATCAGTTGCGACGCCTCTTGGACGACTTTCTGCTCGTCCTCTTTACGCAATTCAATCGTTGCGGTGGTCATGCGCTATCCCCCCTTAGTAGTGGTCCGCTTCGCTATAGCGACTGTGGATCAGATCGGCCTTGGTCTGCAATTCGAGCAGGTCCTTGTGCTCGATCGTCTCCACGATCGTCGTGATTTTCATGTTGATTTCCTTTAAGCCGTTCAACAGCATCCGGCGATTCTTGGTCTTGGTCTCGCCGCTCAACCGCAGGAACGGTGTGATAAAGCTGTTCAAATCTTTCAGCACCAACCGGCGCAACGTATGGTTGATCTCCCCGTTGTGCAGTTCGCGCACCAGCGGAATCACCCGCTGCAAACGGGCGAACAATCCCAACGACTTGTCCACGATCTCGTCGTCCAAGTTGTTTTTCTGCCCTTCGGAGATGATCATATCTTCGAGGATCTCCAGATACTCCAACACCGGCGCAAATTCCGGATCGACCGGCTCTCCCGCCTGCTCAGTCGGTTCGGGCTGCGCTTGCGCTTGGGCTTGTCCGTTCGGCTCGGCCGACGATTCCGGGATCACTACCGGGATGTTGGTCTTCTTGTCCGAACGAGCGAGAGACCCGCCGACCGCCATCCCGCCGAGCGGAAGCAACAGCGAGATCAACTCCGGCAACATCGAGCTCGTGAGCAACGCGATCAGATACCCGGCTGCCGCGCCCAGCACGATTTTTCTATTCAATGGCAACACGCACACCTCCGGTTCCAACAAACACTTCTCTTACGTAAAAGTATAGGGGATTTTGTGAGTTTCGGCTACCCTCTCGACTCGGCCGACCCGTTTGCGTTTGGCAACAGGTCGATCGCCCGCTGCAAGATCTCCACCGCCGCCAGAATCCCCGCTTCTTGCGTATAGGTGTAGGACGACGGCTCCTGCCGATACAACTCCCCGTGTCGCGGTGCGATCGCATGCACCGCCGCATCGAGCATACAGCGGTCGAGCAACGAGTCTCCCGTCGCCAGATGAATGTCCTTGCCCTCTCGCTCCTTCAGGTGCAACAGCGCATCGCGCTTGCTGACGACACTCGGGATCAGATAGACTTTGCGGCCTTGGATCGACATCTCCCAGCCCCAAGCGGACAACTGCTCGCCGATCTTTCGCAACTCTTGCTCCGGCATTCGTTGGCGGTCGATTCGATAGGCGAAAAACAGCTCGTCACAAAAACTCTCGTTCAGCACCCACTCCGCAGTGGCGACCTGTTGGAACAGGGCGCGAACCTGCTCGGCGGACGCGGACCGATCTGCAACCAGAAGGCGAATGGCGCGGTTCCAGTCGGCATCGACCTCTCCGTCGACCAGAATGTTGCCGCCGTTGCTGGTGATCGCATACTTCGGCCGGATCACGTCCTGCAACAGGTGCACGCGGCGATACTGTTCAACCGTGCGCGTTGTCACGGGAATGAACAGCAACCGTCCCGCCAACTCCTGCAACAGCTCGACCGCTTGGCGGGTCATGTACGAGAGCGTGGCGCCGTCTTTCGCTTCGACGGGGACGAGCAGCGATTCCTCATGTCCTTCGCCCATCGAACGACGGGAGTAGATCAGCGTCTGATCCAAATCGCTGGCGACGATCATTTCGCTTCCCCCTTTAGCGGTCGAATCAGCCCGCAGCACGAATAAGTCAGCCCCGGAAACACTTCCACAGGCACCTGCCGATCGGCGGCGAGCAGCAGAATGTGCTGCAGGTTCGGGTTGTCCATCCGATCGACGAGGATCTTCCACGGCACGCGGCGCAACAGCACGCGAGTCGTTTCGCCGACCCCCGGCTTGACCAAGTTGATGTCTTCGATGCCGAATTGCTCTTGAATCCGGCGGATGTTTTGCAACCCTTGCCAGTCGGCCGGTGTCATGACAGCTTCCTGTCGCTTCGCCTGTGCCTGCGCCTCAACACTCACTTTTGCAAAAGAAGTGCTGATCGTATCGACAAACAGCCGCGACACATCCTCCTCGCGCCACTCCTCATAGACTTTTGCTCCATGGAAATCGAGCGGCCCGATCAGGTTGTCCCGCAACACCGTGCGGCTGACCAGCCCGGAGACGGTGGAGTTCAAGCAGGCGCTCGGGATCAGAAAATCCTCGCGGGTTCCGAACGTGTCGGAGCAAACGCCCGGGTCGGCCAGCACCGCCAAGTCGTCGGACAGCCTGACACCGGTCTGCTGCGTCAACTCGGCACATGCTGCGATCAGCACTTGCCGGATCGCTCCTTTGCCCGTCCAGCCGTCGACGAATTGGATCGTGCGGTCGGGGTGTTGTTGCAACAGGTAGAGCACCGCGTTTTTGTCGATGCCTTTTCCGCGAATGATCGAGAGGCTGTAATGCGGCAGGGAGAGGCCGTGGATCTGTTCCAGATACCGCTTGATCAAGATGCCAACCGGCGTGCCGGCGCGGGCCAGCGAGGCCAGGACGATCTCAGGGCCGCGCTTTTGAAGGATGCGTTCGGCGACGATACCCACCGCGAGTGCGACCTTGGCAGCCGTCTGGGACAGCGTCTGATGAAACAGCTCCAAGTAGGCCGGAGAGGGACGGTATTCCACAGGCAGCATCTCCGAATAGTGGACGCCGTTCTGAATCGCTTCCTCCCGGTCCTCGTTGGATTTTTCCAGCGAGACATCTTGCAGGTTCTTGAGCAGGAACGTCACATCCTCGGGCGCATAGCTGCCCATCGACTGCGGATCGGGAATCTTTTTCCCCGTGAAGGTCGTACCGAAAACCAAATGAATCTGTGGGATGCCGAGCGTCTTCAGCACCTCGACGAACGGCTGCAACCGCTCGGGCGACACTTGCCGCTCGAAGAAAACGAACAGCTCGTCATAGTCATATATACGAACGTTATAGAGGAAAAGTTGCACCTGCGGATCATCGGGGCCGGGAAACGTATGCGCTTCCTTGATCGCATAGGACGGAGCCGTATGAGGATGAATCGGGCTGCGAGTGGTCGAGTGGTAAGACACGCCCTCTCCCATCTCGGCGGCGATTCGCATCGGCAGGTACATATACTCGCCCGTGCCGAGGCAGAGCGTCTTGTTGCCGGTGCGCTTCGCTTGCAAGCGAGTGGCCGCCTCCTCGATCTGCTGATCGAGCCGTTCATTCAGCGCCGACTCGATCCCGAATCGCCCGGAATCGCGCAGGTACGGGCAGGGATTCCGGTTCCCTTCGGCATCCTGTGACGCCACGAACTTCGGCTCGAACAGATCGCCGAGCTGCGTCGCTTGCACCGTCACGTCGGTCACGTCGGTCACGTCGGTCACGTCGGTCGTAGCGGTTGCGGCTTCGGTTGCCTCCGGGTTGACCGCTTCCTCTTCCAAGCGCTCCCCAATCGGTTCACCTTCCGCTCGCATCTCCCCTTTGATCAGCGACAGCGTCTTGATCGAGATGCCAAGCTCCGCTTCCAAGTCATCAAACCGCGCCTGATGCTCCGGCGTGCGCCAATCGAGCAGCGCCGCCACATAATACTCACGGCGCGGGTACTGCCGATGCAGGTCACGGATGATGTTCAGCACCGTCTTCCCCGTGGTCATCTCATCATCGACCAACACGACCGCTTCCTCCTTCTGCACCGGATCGGCCGCATAACAGCGGTGAGCCGTAGCATGCGAATGCTCCTCTTCAAAATTAAGCGTTGAGGTCAGCTCAGGAATCAACTCCCGCGTCGTATGCACATAGCGACACCCTGTGGCGAACGCGTCGAACACGCTTTGCCCGAGCGCGGTCGCCGTCTCCGCAAAGCCGATCACAGCCAGCCGCCGCGGCGGGGTCCAGCGATGATCTCGTAGCTGTCGATAGGCCGCTTGCGCCCGTTCCGGGTCGCATAGACCCTCGATGATCGCCTCTGCACCGGGGGCTTCCCCGTTCAGTTCGCGCTGGAGCAAGAGCGCCAGTGCCGCTCCGCTGATCAGCGACTGCGCGGGCGCGACGGCCAGATGCTTGCCCAGCACCTTGCTGACGAAGAGAAACGCCCGCTTCTTGTTGATGCGCGCCGCCATCGCAAACAGTTGCTCCAGCGACAGACCGAACGGATTCGCGGTCACGGTCACGTGAACCCGCAGGTCCCCCATGATGTCATACGTATGCTTGTCCATGTCGTGACATTTGTGCGTATCGATTCTCATGCTCATGCAACACCCCATATATGTTTGCTTTGGCGACCGTGCGCTTGGCCCAGTTCAAGTGCGGCTTGATCTCGTTCATCTTGTTCGCATACTCGCTCCGCATCACGCCGCCCGGCCCCGCTTCCTGTTCCAGCAGGGCGATGGCATCCTTGTACTCTTCGTGCGTCACCGTATGCAGCGCTTGCACGATCTTGATATGGCTGGGATGGATCACCGTCTTCCCGATGATGCCGTTCTCCTTGTCGAGCAGCACCTCGCGAAGCAACCCGTACTCCGCCCGCGTGGTCAGGTGCAAGCCGTAGCGCTCGGCCGTCCGTACCAGCCGCTCGTCCGCTTGACCGCCGCCTTCCTCCGCTCCGGAAAAATACTCCCACACCGGCCCGGACACCACATACCCTTGCTCGACGCGACCGAAGACGTTCAACACGTCGGCGATACAGTCGCGAATCACGAGCAGGTCATACACCGTGTGCTCGACGCTGCGCCGCAGACCGAACAAGCTCGAAAAATCGGTCGCACCGATGCGAACGCCCAGCACACAGTCCCGATAGCGATCGAGAATCGCCTTGCAAGCGGTCAGCGCCTCCTGCCGCCGCTCGGCATAAATCACCTCTGCGCTTTCCAAGATCGGGGAGCCGTATAGCGTCGGGGCCGCTTGCGCTTTGTGCCGGTTGTACGCGTCGAGGATCTCATAATACGCCTCCCCGTCTTGCGGCGAGAACTTCGGGAAGAAAAAGCCGGTGATCATCGTGACCCGATCCTCCAACCGCCCGATCAGCCGCTGCAACTGCTCCGGGCTGCGCACGCGGATGAAAAGCAGAGGCACGCGCTCTTCCTCCAACAGCCCGATCTCCCGGTAGGAGGCCAATTTGAACAGTTGCTGCAAAAGCGTCTCTTCCGCCCATTCCACCTGATGATCGCCGATCGCATCCTCCAGATCGAACACCATCGAGACCAAACCCTGATGCTTCTGCCGCAGGATGTCTTCCGCGATCGTCTGCCTTGTGGCGGGCGAATACAGCGCCGCCCCTACCGCATAGGACAGCGTCTCTCTGCTTGACGCTTGGCTAAACGAAGTCGGGCTTTTGTAGAACAGCGACATCTCCTCATCCTTCGACAAGTAGCTAAAATATCTCAAAGGACTGCCTCCTTCATCCGTGTGCCTTGACGATAACTAGAAGAATAACTAGAAGAATAACTAGAAGAATAGCTAGAAGAATAGCTAGATAAAAAGAATCCCTCTGCGAGAGAGGGACTTGAGTCATCTACTTGTTCTCTGCTGCCTTTTTCTTACGCATCGAGCTGAAGATGATCGTACCGATAAAGACGGCGATCAAGATGCCGAAGAAGGCAACGTGCGGCAGTTCGAATCCGAACACGCCGGCAAACATTTTCGCCGCGATGATCGCGATCAGGATAAAGGCGGTCGTTTCCAGTTCCGGGTACTTGTCGATCAGCTTCAAGAACACTTGCGCGACACCGCGCATCATCAGAACGCCGAGAATCCCGCCGAGGAACAACACCCAGACCTCGTTGCTCAACCCGAACGCGGCGACGACACTGTCGATACTGAACGCGATGTCCATCAGTTCGACCAGCAGCACCGTCTTCCAGAACGAGAACTGCTTGTTCTCTCCTTCGTCGTCTCCCTCTTCGCCCTTCAACCCTTTGTAGGCGATGTAGAAGAGGTAGAGTGCCCCGAGAATTTTAACCGGAGTGAAGGAAACCAGATACGTACCGAGACCGATCGCCAAGAACCGGAAGATGTACGCGCCGAGAATCCCGTAGAACAGCGCCTTTTTCTGCTGCTGTTTCGGCAGATGCTTGACCATGACGGCCAGCACCAGTGCATTGTCGGCGGAAAGCAAGCCTTCGAGCAGGATCAAACTGGCGATGACGCCCCAGCTGACCGGATCGGAGAGGGTCGCCGTGATGTCCTCCCACGAGAAAAAGTGCCCGTAGTTCTCAAATGCACTTTGAATAAACGAGAAAAACCAATCCATCTTAAGTCCTCCAACCTATTGTCACTTGCGGCCGGCTACCCATCTCATGCCCCAACCGTAAGCCTTGTCCAATTCGCGATGGCCTTTGTAGAACTGCACCAGACGCTCGATGCTGAACGTCTCATCGTTGACGTTGGTAATCATCGCGATCGCACACATCGCCTTGTGATTATCATGCTCATTCAAGTTGACGATGATGTCCGGTCCGCCTTGCTGGTGGATCGTCACGACACCATCCGCCTCCGACCACCGTGTCACCCCTTCATAGATGAAGGTAAACACGAGAATGCGCTTGAATTCCTTGAGCCGGTTGCCGTTGATGCGCAGGTTCTCGCCCGTTTGGACGCTACCTGAGCGATCATCGCCGTCCAGCGAGATGTACGGCAGGCGATGGAGCGAGCCGAAGTTGTTGCCAAGCGCCTGAATCAACCCTTTTTCCCCATCTTTCAACTCGTACAGACACGCCAAGTCGAGGTCGATGCTCGAACTGCGGAACAAGCCGCTCGTCTTGCGCTGGTTCCAGTTGAGGTTGATCAGAACCTCGCCGAGGTTCCCCGACTTCTTCTGCAGGTTGATCTTGTCGCCGCGCTTTTTCAACTCGATCTTGTTCAAGTTGATCGCAGGCGGCGGCGTCGGCTCAGGCTTAGGTGCCGGTTTTGGTGCCGGCTTCGGCTCAGGCTTCGGTTGCGGCGTGGGTTGCGGCTTCGCTGGCGGTGCGGGGTCCGCTTGCACCTCGATGCCGAAGTTGTTGCACAAGGCGCGAAGTCCATCGGTAAACCCGGCCCCGACCGCATTAAACTTCCACTCTCCATTATGACGGTACAACTCCCCGATTACCACCGCTGTTTCCACAGAAAAAAGATTTTCCAAGTCAAATCGTAGCAATTCCTGCCCGGTCCCCTTGTTCAGCACCCGCAGGTACATCCGGTTGACCGCGCCGAAGCTCTGCCCCCGCTTCTCCCCTTCGTACAAGGTCATGGAGAAGGCGATTTTCTCAACGTGAGCCGGAATCGCGGCGAGGCTGATGTCGAATTGCTTCTGGTCGCCCTGCCCCGGCGCATCGAGATAGGAGAGAAACGGAGTGGTCGGGTTGTTGTAAAAGATCAAGTCCTCATCTCTCGCCACCTTGCCACTCGCCCCCAACAGGAACGCTGACGTATCCAGCTCCAATTGAGGCGGCGCTTCCCACCCGATGCCCACGGTGATCTGCGCGAGCCCCGGCACCGGCTTGGTTACATCGGCTCGTTGGCCTTTCACAACGGTCGTCGTCATCTTGCTCACCCTTTGCCGATCAAGATTATTGTGCGTCCAGACCGTAGTTGCCGCACAGCGACTGCAACCCGCCGGAGAAGCCGCTGCCGACCGCTTGGAACTTCCAGTCTTGGCCGTGGCGGTACAGTTCGCAGACGACGATCGCCGTTTCGATGGAGAAATCCTCGCCGAGGTCGTAGCGCAGCACTTCGTTGTTGGTCAGCTCGTCGACCACGCGTACAAACGCGTTGGACACCTGCCCGAAGTTCTGACCGCGCGAGTCCGCGTCGTGAATGGTGACGGTGATCCCGATGCGATGGATGTTCGCCGGCACTTGGCTCAGGTCGACTTTGATCTGTTCGTCGTCGCCGTCCCCTTCGCCCGTGCGGTTGTCGCCGGTATGCTCCACCGAGCCGTTGCCGCCGGTCAGGTTGTTATAGAAAATAAAATCTTGGATGCCCTTCGCCTTCCCGTCCTCATGAAGCAAAAACGCGGAGGCGTCCAAGTCGAAGTCAAATCCGCCGTTGTATTTGTTGGTGTCCCAGCCCAAGCCGATGATCACCTTCGACAGCCCGGGGTTGGTTTTGGTCAAATCGATGCGTTGCCCTTTGCTCAAGCTGATCGTCATGTTTCTCACTCTCGCTCTCTTTCAATTTTCTGACATGAAAAAAAGCGGAGGCCGCCGATCAAGCGGCCTCCCGTTCCTACACAGTCTTACCTTACCCGATGGCCAAACCGTAGTCGCGGCACAGACCTTCCAAGCCGTTGCCATAGCCGCTGCCGATCGCGTTGAACTTCCACTCGCTGCCATGACGATACAATTCGCCGACGACAACGGCCGTCTCGACCGAGAAATCTTCGCCGAGGTCGTAGCGGATCAGTTCGCCACCGGTCGCTTCGTTCAAGATGCGCACGTAGGCGTTGGACACTTGACCGAAGTTCTGGCCGCGCGCCGCCGCTTCGTGGATCGTGATGCAAAACGCCACCTTCTCGACGTTCGCCGGCACGTTGTTCAAATCGACGGTGACCTGCTCGTCATCGCCATCGCCCGCACCGGTGCGGTTGTCGCCCGTGTGCACGACGGAGCCGTTTTCGTTTTGCGGGTTGTTGTAGAAGATGAAGTCTTTGTCCGAGCCGACCTTGCCTGCGCCGTTCGCGCAGAAGATGGACGCGTCGAGGTCGAAATCGTTGCCGCCGTCATATTTGTTGGTGTCCCAACCCAAACCGACGATGACTTTGGACAGCCCCGGGTTCGATTTGGTCAGGTCGACTTTTTGACCCTTTGCCAGAGAAATTGCCATGTTCGTTTCCCTCTTTCCCACTATAGGATCTGCTTACTTGTATTTGGCCGCCAGCTTGTCCACATGCGCGGCATGGTCGCCTTCGCCGATCGCGTTGAACTTCCATTCGCCGTTGTGACGGTAGATCTCCGCCACGATCAGCGCCGTTTTGCCCGAGTAGTCGTCGGACAGGTTGAAGCGCACCAGCTCTTGGTTGTTCGCCTTGTTGACCGCGCGGATGTAAGCGCGTTCAATCATCCCAAAATCCTGCCCTCTGCTCTCACATTGGTAGATGTTGACCACCATCAGGATCTTATGTACATCGGACGGAACCTTGGTCAGGTCGACGAAGATCTGCTCGTCATCGCCATCTCCTTCACCGGTCAGGTTGTCGCCGGAATGGACGACGGAGCTGCACGCGCTTTGCTTGTTATAGAAGCAGACGAGGTTCTCGTTCTTGGTCAGCTTGCCGTTCGCATCGAGCAGCAGCGCAGACGCGTCGCAGTCGATGTTCGGCGCCGCCTTCTTGAAGCCGAACAGCCCTTTCTTGGTGCTTTGCGCGGGGTCCCACCCCAAGCCTACAATCAGGTTGGTCAGACCCGCGTTGGTTTTCGTCAAGTCGATCTTCTGCCCTTTAACCAGAGAAATGGTCATCGTAGGTCACCTCCTTTCAAACGAAATGGGAGCCTCTCTTTCCATGGTTCCCATGATTTGCTTATTCCACTTCTTTCTATCATACTACAGACCCTTCGACAAATATATACTTATTTGGCAGTTAATTTCGATAAGTCAGAGTGTGTAACGAATAAGTCACATTTCCCCATGTAAAAAAGGACACCCTTTCCTCCATGAAAGGATGCCCTCAGACAAGACTACGGATGCAGGTCTTTCGCCAGCGAAGCGATCATCTCCGGCGAGAGCTTCACATCCGCTTGCAGGTTCGGGTGTCCGAGCACGACATGCACGTCGAGCGTGGAAGCATCCCCTTCGACCAGCCTTTCGTAGGCCGTGTTGGTCAGCGGGAACTTCAGATAATGAACGGACGTGGTGAACTCGCGGTCGTCATGCTCCTCTTCGAACACGGCGGCCACTTTCTCCCCCTCGACCACCAAAGTGAGGTGATGCTCGATGCCTTTCAACTGCACCAACATCTCCGTCAACTTCTCCTGGTCGTCTTTTTCGATAAACAAGGTCGCCGACAGTTGACCCGCTTCCGGAATCATCGGCGCGTAGATGTCGATGTATTCCTGAATCTCGTTCGCATCTTCCAAGTCCTCGCTGTTCACCAGCTCCTGAATTTGAAAAAGCACGGTGTTGCGGTTCTCAAACAGCAAGGAGATGTCCGGGTTGAGCTTGATTCGACGGTTTTTCTTGTAGGCGATCATCTTCCGCAGGTATTCCTCGCGCCCTTGGCGGTACGTGCCGAGAGCGACGATGTCCCGGCGGGTGATTGCAGTTGTTGCCATGAAACATCACCTCCCGAGGTTGTGGTCGTGAATTAGTCTTCCATGGAGTCGAGCAGTTTTTGGAAGCGTTGAGCGTGAACGCGTTCCGCTTTCGCCATCACTTCCATCCATTCGCCGATCTCTTCGAAGCCTTCTTCGCGAGCGGTCGCCGCGAAGCCCGGATACATTTCGGTGTACTCGTAGGTTTCCCCGGCGATCGCCGATGCGAGCATTTCTTTCGCGGTGTTGACCGGCAGGCCGGTCGCCGGGTCGCCTTCGCCGTTGTTGCGCAGCGCGTCGAAGTGGCCGAACGCGTGCTTCGTTTCGCCGTTCGCGATGTTGCGGAACAAAGACGCGACATCTTCCAAACCTTCGGTGTCCGCACGCTCTGCGAAGTACAGGTAACGGCGGTTCGCTTGGGATTCGCCTGCGAAGGCGGCTTTCAGGTTGTCGGCGGTTTTGGTGCCTTTTACGTTTGCCATGAGATGGTTCCTCCTCGTGTTATAACTTTAGTTTAGAATAATTGTTATCTACAGTGTAGCGCAATTGGAAGGATTATGAATGTGAGCAACCTTACACAAGAGGTGTGATCCAACTTACATAAAAACATATTTTCCAAATATATTATACCTATGTGTTTGGAATCTGATCGATTGCTCCCTGCGCCCAACCTCAGTTATTATCCTCAGCGGCGTCGGGATTCATGTGTGCGATCAAGACGCGGCGTTTCGTGCATCCTATCTAAGAAACGCCCTGACAAGAAGGAGGGAATACGAGTTGCAGCAACGCTTATGGACGGGGACTTTCATCAAGATGACGTTGGCCTCCTTGCTGTTATTCACGAGCTTTTATTTTCTGATCCCCACCCTGCCGCTGTTCGTCGCAGAGCTTGGCGGAAGCGAGTCACAGGTCGGGATCGTCATCGGGATTTTTACCCTCTCCGCCGTGGTGATCCGCCCGCTGGTCGGCGGGTTGCTCGATCGCGTGGGGCGACGGGTGTTCGTTCTGCTCGGCCTGTTGGTGTTCGCGTTGACGATGCTGTTGTACAACTGGATCGGCGCGATCGCCTGGCTGATCCTGCTGCGGATCTTTCACGGGGTGAGCTGGGCGACTTCGACCACCTCGATCGGCACGGCGGTCACCGACGTGATTCCCGTGCAACGGCGCGGTGAAGGCATGGGCTGGTACGGCTTGGCGATGACGGTCGGGATGGCGCTCGGGCCGATGATCGGGGTGGCGATCATCGACCGCAGCTCGTTTCACATGCTGTTTCTGACGGCGATGTTCCTCGGGATGGCGGCGTTTTTTCTGGCGCTGAACACCGCGATGCCGTTCAAAAGACACCCGGCTGCCGGTCGCGGCATCGTTCTTTTTGAAAAATCGGTCGTGCCGATGATGGTGCTGACCTTTTTCCTGACGGTGACCTATGGCGGGATCACCTCGTTTCTGCCGCTGTTCGCCGAGGTGATCGAAGTGAACGCGGGGACGTTTTTCCTTGTGTATGCGATCATGCTGACGGCGATTCGTCCGATCGCCGGGAAACTGTCCGACCGCTTCGGTGAAGGGTTGGTGCTGGTTCCGGGCGTGGCGGTGATGATCTTGGCGCTGGTCACGCTGACGATGGCGACGGGAACCCTCGGTGTCGTCGCGACCGCCGTGCTGTACGGCATCGGGTTCGGGGCGGTGCAGCCGATCCTGCAAGCGGCGACGATCCGCTTGGCAGCGCCGGATCGCAAAGGCGTCGCCAACGCGTCTTTTTTCACCGCGTTCGACCTTGGCATCGGGCTTGGCACCGTACTGCTCGGCTACATCTCGGAAGCGTACGGCTTCCGCACGCTGTTCGGCGTCTGCGCCGTTTCGGCGGTGATCGGGTTGCTCGTGTCGCTGGCACTGGTGCGGCGGTTGAGGATGCGTACCGCGGGAACGGTTTAGACCCAGACAAAGTCGTCCTATAAAATGAACCCCCTACAGCAGATGTTGTAGGGGGTTTTTGTGTGGCTTATGAGAAGCTGCTATTCTCGGAAAAACTCATCCGGGTTCGGGCCGAAGCGGCGGTTTTCGTTCAGCGCCTCCAACTTGGCCATATCGTCTGCGGACAGTTCGAAGTCGAACACCTGTGCATTTTCCTCGATGCGGGACGGGGTGGTCGATTTCGGGATTGTGACCACGCCGTTTTGCAGGTCCCAACGCAGCACGATCTGCGCCGCCGACTTGCCGTATTTGGCTGCCAGTTCTTGCAGCAGCGGCAGGTCGAGGCTGCCTTGCATCAGCGGGCTCCACGCTTCGAGCCGGATGTTGTTGTCACGGCAGAACGTGCGCAACTCCTGCTGGGTGAGCAGCGGGTGGAACTCCACTTGGTCGACCGCCGGCACGACCTCGGCGTCCTTGAGCAGTTCTCGCAGATGGTGGACGTGGAAGTTCGATACGCCGATGGCACGCACCTTGCCGTCCTTGTACAACTTCTCCATCGCCCGCCACGTGTCTTTGAACTTCGTGGTGCCCGGCCAGTGGATCAGGTACAGATCGAGGTAGTCGAGGCCGAGTTTTTGCAAGCTGGTTTCGTAGGCGGCCAGCGTGGACTCATAGCCTTGGTCGGAGTTCCAGACCTTCGAGGTGACGAAGATCTCCTCGCGTGCGATGCCGCTTTCACGGATCGCGCGGCCGACGCCTTCCTCGTTGCCGTAGACCGCCGCCGTGTCGATGCTGCGATAGCCGCTCGCCAGCGCGTGTTTGACCGAATCTTCGACTTGCTTGCCTTCTTCGACACGCCATGTGCCCAGTCCGAACCACGGCATCTTCACGCCGTTGTTCAGCGTTGTCGTATCGGTGAGAGAACGGATTGCTGCTGCCATATGTACGACCTCCTAGACTGTATGTTTCAAGGTCTAGTATATCAAAAACACTCGTTTAAACCGCGATCCGCCTTACAGTTCCAAGTAGCGCTCCTTCGTTATCTTAACCAAAAACACATCCTCCCGCGACACATCCTGCTCAAACCCAAACTTCAACAACACCTGCTGACCCGGCAGGTTCTCCGGCGCGATGTCATCCCAGATCACCTGCCCGCCACTTGCGGTACCAACCATCCGGATCGGTCATCGGGTACGGCCCGCCGAGGTACTTGTTGGTTTCGGGACACGCCCATAGGTGCTTGATGTACGCCAGTTCCTCATAAGTCGGCTTGCTCAACGTAACAACTGCCATTTTCTCTTCCCTCCCGTTCGCCCTTCTTTCCTCATCAATAGCATTCGGTCAGACACGAACAAAAAAGCCGCCTTCTCCAAGCGGCCTTTTCACTCCTCTGTCACAATCCTCACACTCGGCTTAAAATCACGGTCGTCCACCAGCGTATCCATCCCGTCATTGTCCACCAACTGATTCACACTGTGGGTGAACCTGTTCCACCCGTTATTCACGCCATACCCCGCATTGATCTTCTCCAACGCCTTCCACGCGTTCTGATCATTATCCCCCACGGCGACGGTCGAGTTGGTGTCGACGTTCTGGATCGCGATGTCGTGCAAGTTGACCTGATGGGAGTTGCGGCGTTCATGGGAGGTGATCGCGTACTGATCCCGGTCGTCGATCGGCATGTCGATCTGGTCGTTGTCGATCACCGCGTTCGTGCAGTTTCGCAGCTTGCCTTCAAACACTTGACCGAGTCCCATGTTTTCTTTGACAACACAACTCCATCCCGTCTGCGTGTTGTTCCCGATGAAGACGCCGGAGGTCGTGTCGACGCTGTTGATCTGAATGTCGCGAAACCGAATCGGATCTTTCGCGATCGCCAGTTCCCCCTCCCGTTGTCAAACTCAAACTCAGGTCGCTTGCACCTGACCGCCCGGTTTGACGTCGTTATCGCTGACCACGTAGTCGAGCACATCGTTGTCCACCATCGAATTTACACTGTTGGCTGAAAACGCGTTGCCGTTGATCGGCCCCATCGCGGAATTTTGCTTCTGATGGGAGTCCCAGCCGACTTGGTTGTTTTCACCGACGGCGACCGATGCGTTCGTGTTCAGGGTCATCACATTGATCGCATTCAACCCGATGATGACGGCCACCTGGTCGTACCCCCTTACGGTACACATACCCTTTACCGTACAGTATGCAACGGGAGGGAAAGTGTTCGACCGATTACGACCGAAACAACTTCTTATAAATCATCTTCGTATACGCCGTCGCAAACCCGGCCCGTTGCAGATTGCGGTGCGACACGCTCCCGAACTCGCACTGCACCACCATCAAATGAGCCCCTGCCTCGACCGCATCGTGCATCCGCTTATGCAGCAGCGCCGCCTGCGCCCCTCTCCCGCGATACTCGGGAATCGTCGCCGCCAGTGCAAAACCGGCCACCCCGTCGACGATCTGCATCATCGCGAAGCCGATCGCCGTGTTGCCTTGCCAGCACAAATACAAATGCCACTGCGGGTCCCCCAGCAGCACCAGATTGCTCTCCCGCCGCTCGGGGATGTGTTTGGGCGTTTCCAAAGCGGTGGTAAACACCTCGCCGAACAACTCCACTTCCGCCTCCGTGATCGGTCGCACCTCCAACCCGTCCGCCGCCTGCACCCGCGAGACGTCCGGCACACCGTAAAGCGCCGTATGAAAATGAGAAGCTGTAAATCCATGCTCCTCCAGCGCCTGCATCAGCTTCGGCGACGAACGATGCGGCGCGATGTCTGCCATAAACTCCCGCCCCGCCTTGGCGTAAAACGCGAGGATCTCATCGAGGTGATCGATCTCCTCCTCGCCCAAGTTGTACACGCGGTTAAAGTCGATCACCGGAAAATTCCCCGCCATCAACGCAGTCGCCCGACCGAACTCCTTGATCTCCACCGCATATGGATTCCCTTCATGCTGCGAGATCGCATGGAGCCGCCCGCGCATCACGTCACAGTCGGATTTTTCCAACACCTGTGCCAATTCTGCCGTCAAAAGCGGTTGATTGATTGTGGTCAATGTTCTAACCTCCATTTCAGATCATTTTGGAAATAATTTCGTGCCTCTCTATTTCTTCATGCCCCCCTCGGACTCCTCGCCTCCCGCTTTCGACTGCCCCGTACAAGTGCCAAACCTTCCTTTCCCACCTCCAATCAGGTAAAATAAGAACCATACATAGTGGAAACAGAAAGGAACTTGCCCATGATCATCAAACCGAAAACCCGTGGCTTCATCTGCACCACGGCGCACCCGGATGGCTGCGCGCATCAAGTGGAACAACAGATCGACTACGTCAAGTCCCAAGCTCCGATCAACGGACCGAAGAAAGTCCTCGTCGTCGGCGCGTCCACCGGCTATGGTCTGGCTTCTCGCATCGTCTCGACCTTCGCTTCCGGTGCCGACACGATCGGCGTGTTCTTTGACAAGGAAGCGGAAGGCAACCGCACCGCGACCGCCGGCTGGTACAACTCCGCCGCGTTTGAAAAAGCGGCGCAGGCAGCGGGTCGCAAGTCGTTCTCCATCGTCGGCGACGCGTTCTCCAACGAGATCAAACAGCAGACGATCGACCTGATCAAGACCGAGTTCGGCCAAGTCGACCTCGTCGTCTACTCCGTCGCCTCCCCGCGCCGCACCCATCCGGACACGGGCGAGACGTTCATCTCCACCCTCAAGCCGATCGGCGAGACGTTCACCAACAAGACGGTCAACTTCCACAACGGCGAAGTGACCGACGTCTCGATCGAACCGGCCAACGAAGAGGAAATCCGCCAGACGGTCGCCGTCATGGGCGGTGAAGACTGGCAAATGTGGATCGACGCCCTGCGCGAAAACGGCGTGCTCGCCGACGGCGCGACCACCGTCGCCTACTCCTACATCGGTCCGGAGCTGACCCATGCCGTCTACCGCGACGGCACCATCGGTCGGGCCAAAGCCGATCTGGAAGCGACCGCGCTGCGCCTGAACGACCAACTGCAAGCGAACGGCGGCCGCGCGTTCGTCTCCGTCAACAAAGCGCTGGTCACCCAATCCTCCTCCGCGATCCCGGTCGTGCCGCTGTACATCTCCCTGCTGTACAAGGTGATGAAGGAGAAAGGCATCCACGAAGGCACGATCGAGCAGATGTACCGCCTGTTCAACGACCGCCTCTTCGCCGACCAACCGGCGCAAGTGGACGAGAAATCCCGCATCCGCGTCGACGACTGGGAGATGCGCGAAGACGTCCAGCAGGCCGTGTCCGAGCTGTGGAAGCAAGTCAACTCCGAGAACGTCGATGACCTGTCCGATCTGGCCGGTTACCGTAAAGAGTTCTTCCAACTGTTCGGCTTCGAAACGGAAGGCGTGGATTACGAAGCGGATACGGACGCGTCTGTCGCGATTCCGAACCAACGCTAAAACCGCTCCACACGACACCTAACAAGACAGACAATAACGACCGCGCCCCCAGAGGTACGGTCGTTTTTTCATGCGGCTTCCTGCCAGATAGAAAAAGCCGACGTTCCCACGCCGACTCTTCCTCAAATGGATGCCTTTTCCGAGGCCGCCAACTTTTCCAGCACCCGTCGTTTGCCATACAGCATCGCCGCCGTCTCCGCCACCTCGTCGATCGTCTTGCGGTTGAGGTAGGCGCCGAACAGGATACCGGCGATGGGGATCATCTGGAACAGCTTCTTCCACCCGAAGTTCTCCGTCTGCATCAACAGCACTTCCCGCCAGCCTTGCAGTTGGGCGAACACTTGGCGGCTGCGCTCCTGCTCCGGTTGGTGCATCGCGGACAAGTCCTCCAAGATCGCCTTTTTCCCGACGATGTCGGAGGAGGTGAATTGGAGGCACTTGATGATGAACAGCCGCTCCGACTTTTCCCGCGGGTCGTAGCCGTAGCACATCCCGACCTCTTGAATCGTCTTCAACGACAACCCGAGCAGCAGCGGGATGTCGATCGCCAGCGTGAACACGCCCCCAAGCCCGGCCGCCGCCCCTTGAGCTGTGGCGAACTTCTGGCGCGACTTGCGCAGGTCGTAGGCGGCCTGCTTCATTGCGGTGATCGGTAACTCGCGAATCTCTTCTATAGAAGTAACGGGTTGGCTAGTCACGCTGTCGATCCGTTTCAGGATCGCTTTTTCCGCGGCGAGGTACTTCCCACCCGTCTCGACGTACGAGACCAGTTCGTCAATGGCCTGTCCCGCTTTGTCTTGCAAAAATTTCGGTGTCAACTTATCCAACAGGACGAACGGAAGGCGCCCGAGCTTCTCCCAGAACCAGAGATCCTTCTGCTCCCGCTCCCATTTTTCGATCCGTTGCAATTCGTCGAGCAACGTGTCACGGCTTTCCATGCGAAGCCTCCTTTTGGTAGGAAGTGGTTTCCTACCTCTCAGTGTACCACGTTCTGCGCCCTGCGCTTGACACTTCTTGCGGATGCGCGTGGTGCACCGATAAGGAGATAGGTATTTTGCGAGCGAGATTATTTGTTCGATTTCAACCCCGCCCCGCACATCGGCAGCAGACTGTCGGGTGTCCGGCCGTTCTTTTCGCAATAGAGCAGGTAGGCGGCGTAGGTCGCAGCCGTCGTGTGTTCGCAATAGACGCCCTTCCTTGCCAAAGCGATTCTCGCCGGCACGATGCCCGCTTCCGGCGCGGTGATCACCTCGATGCCGTGCTTGTAGATCATGTCCAGAATCTCCGCGCCCCGCATCGGCTCCCCGATGGCGATGCCTTCCGCCAGCGTCGGCGTTGGCGTGACTTCAACAGGCTGTTGCGCCAGCCGACTCACCGCCTCCGCAAACGGAGCACACCACTCACTCTGGACGGCAAACAGGCGCGGCATGGCCGAAATGACCCCGCTATCAAGCAGGTGCTCCAGCGCCTTGACCACCCCGATCAACAGCGTCCCGTTCCCAAGCGGCACGAAGATGTGCTGCGGAATGCGGCGCAGTTGCTCATAGACTTCATAGATATACGTCTTCGTCCCTTCATAGAAAAAGGGGTTGTAGACATGGCTTGCGTAATACGTCGCGGTCTCGAAGACCTGCGCCCGACAAGCATCGGCGCACACATCACGGTTGCCGGGCGTCACGTTGACACGCGCCCCGTGAGACCGAATCATGGCGATCTTCTTCGCCGACGTGTCTTCCGGCACGAAGATCTCGCAGTCGATGCCCGCTGTCCCACAGTAGGCGGCCACGCTGTTGCCCGCATTGCCGCTGCTGTCCTGCACCACCGCCTCAACTCCGATGCTTTTGCAGTGAGCGATCAGGACGGCAGCCCCTCTGTCTTTAAAAGAAAGCGTGGGCATGTAGTAGTCCATCTTCAACAAAACGTCCTCTTCAAACCGAATGACGGGGGTCATCCCCTCGCCTCGCGAAATATCCTGCCAAGCGTCCCCTTCCAACGGCATGAACGCCCGGTAGCGAAAGATGTTCCACTGCTCATCATCCACGAGCGACGGGTCAAAGGCGGGCGGGCGGTAGTCCAGCTTCCACAGCCCCCCGCATGTGCAGGAAGCCATACGGGTCGTTGTCGGTTCCGGCCGACCGCATCTCAAGCAGGTGTAGTTCATCGCGCCTCCACCACTTCCGCGATCGCTTCGATCTCGATCAGGCAGCCGAAATGCAGCGGGCCGACCGGAATGACGATCCGCGCAGGCTTATGTTCGCCGAAGAAGTCGGAGTAGATCTCGTTGACCCGATCCCACTGCTCGATATCCGTCACATAGATCCGGCAGTGTACCACACTCTCGCGCCCCAGACCGGCTTCGCGCAAAACGCGGTCCATGTTGTTTAGCGCCAATTTCGCGTGTTCCTCGATCCCACCGCTCGGAACTTGGCGGGTGTCCGGATCGATGGAGAGCTGGCCAGAGATGTAGAGCATCTCGTTGGACAGGATGCCCGGGCTGTAGTGGCCTTTGTTTTCGCCTTGGTAGGTGGGGGTGATTTTTTTCATGTCAGAGTCCTCCCATTGTGAAAAAACGCTGTGGATGCCCCAGCCGAAAGCAAGATGCTCGTTTGGCGTGCGTTTGTGGGCTCCGGGATCTTACCCGACACTGGTCGGTTGGCGAACGGAAGTGGCAGCCATCATGCAGGTAATCGGAAGCTCTACTCCTCGCAGGAAGATGCGACGTGCCGCCCCATACGCACGGAACGTATCGAAGGAAGTGAAAACAGGCACTCCGCGTTGAATGGCCGCCTCACGGATCGCCATGAGTCGCGTGGATTTCTCTTTCTGCCGGTTGTGAACGGTGAGCAGGAATTGCACGCCTCCCGAGCGGATCTGTTGTACGATCTCATCCGTGGACAAGCTGTCTCCCTCTTGCAGAGCAAGACCGAGCTCACTCACTTGCTCCAGAACGCCTTCCTCCTCCTCACGCACCTCCGAAGAGAGCAGGGTGAGCAGGGTGTTCCGACCGCGCTGGACAAACGGGAAGCCGGCGGCCAGCAAGCCGTTGTACAACGCCTCGTCCAACGTCCGACCACGCCCGATCACTTCGCCCGTCGATTTCATCTCCGGACCCAGCGTGCTGTCCACGCCGATCAGTTTCAGAAACGAGAACACCGGAACTTTTACATCAACTCGATCTGTCGGCTCCGGCCACAGGCCGGTCGGCAAGTCTTGCTCCAGCAAGCTCTGCCCCAACAGGGCGCGGGTCGCAATGCCGAGAATCGGCACGCGAGTGATCTTCGACAGCCAAGGCACCGTGCGCGAAGACCGCGGGTTAACTTCGATGACGTACACTTGTTCATCGTCCAGCACGTATTGGATGTTGACGATCCCTTGCACCTGCAGCGCCTGAGCGATGCGCGTGGTGTAATCGACGATCGTTCGCTTCTGCTCCTCGCTCAGGCGCTGCGGCGGATAGACGGCGATCGAGTCGCCCGAATGGACGCCCGCTCGCTCCACATGTTCCATGATGCCCGGCACCAAGACGTTGTGCCCGTCGGAGATCGCGTCCACTTCGACTTCGATCCCGCTGATGTAGCGATCGACGAGTACCGGATGGTCTTCGTTGATCTGCGCCGCTTTCGCCATGTAGCGCAGCAGCTCTCTTTCGTTGCTGACCACTTCCATCGCCCGACCGCCAAGCACGTAAGAGGGGCGTACGACGACCGGATAGCCGAGCTCTTCGGCCACCTTCAGAGCTTGTTCTTTTTGATAGAACGTCTTGCCGAGCGGGCGCGGGATGCCCAAGTCGGCCAGCAAACGATCGAATCGCTCCCGATCCTCCGCCCTGTCGATGTCATCCACCTGCGTCCCGATGATGCGCACTCCCAACTCGGCGAGCGGGGCGGCGAGGTTGATCGCCGTTTGGCCGCCGAATTGCACGATCACGCCTTCCGGTTGCTCGCGTTCGATCACATGCAGCACGTCTTCCAGATGCAACGGTTCAAAATACAGCCGATCCGACGTGTTGAAATCGGTGGAGACCGTCTCCGGGTTGTTGTTGATGATGATCGCTTCATACCCGGCTTGCTTGATCGCTTCGATCGCCTGTACGGTGCAATAATCGAACTCGATCCCTTGGCCGATGCGAATCGGGCCGCTGCCAAGAATCAGGCATTTCGGACGGTCGGAGGTGGGGCTCCCTTCCTCCTCTTCCTCATAGGTCGAGTAGTAGTAAGGCGTCGCAGCGTCAAATTCGGCCGCGCAGGTGTCGACCATTTTGTAGACCGGACGCACCCCGACCCCCTTACGAAACTCGCGGACATCCCGTTCGATCAGACCGGCCGCCCGTGCGATCGCCGTATCGGGCACGTTCATCCGCTTGGCCTGCAGGACGCGATTCGCCCCCAGCCCCTCTTGTTCGATCCCCTGCACCGTTCGGACGATCCGTTCCAGTTTGTTCAGGAACCACAGGTCGATCCCGGACAGGTCATGCAGGCGTTCCGTGCTCCATTCTCTGCGCAACGCCTCCCCGAGCAGGAACAGCCGTTCATCGTCCGCCTGCCCTAACCGCCGCTCGATCTCCCGTTCCTCCAATTCATCCGTCCCCGGCAGATCCAAGCTGTCGAGGCCGATTTCCAGCGACCGAATCGCCTTGAGCAACGAGGCTTCGAACGTTCGCTCGATCGCCATGACTTCGCCGGTCGCTTTCATCTGCGTGGAAAGACGGCGATCCGCATCGGCGAACTTGTCGAACGGCCAGCGCGGGATCTTGGTCACCACATAATCGAGAGCCGGTTCGAAAAAGGCGGACGTTTTCCCGGTCACCGGGTTGCGAATCTCGTCCAACGCGTAGCCGATGGCGATTTTCGCGGCGATCTTCGCGATCGGATAGCCGGTGGCCTTCGAAGCCAGAGCGGAAGAGCGCGAGACGCGCGGGTTGACTTCAATCAGGTAGTATTGGTCGCTGTGCGGGTCGAGGGCGAACTGCACGTTGCATCCCCCTTCGATGCCGATCGCTTCGACGATGTTCAGAGAGGAGGTGCGCAGCAGTTGGTAGTCTCCATCGCTCAGGGTCTGCGAAGGGGCCACGACGATCGAGTCCCCCGTGTGGACGCCGACCGGGTCAAAATTCTCCATGTTGCAGATCACGATCCGGTTGTTGCCGGAATCGCGAATCACTTCATATTCCACTTCCTTGAATCCCGCGATGGAGCGTTCGACCAGCACTTGTCCGATCGGCGAGGCTTGCACCCCCTGTTCGACAATGCGTTGCAAGCTCGCCATGTCCTCGGCGATGCCGCCGCCCGTACCGCCCAGCGTGTAGGCCGGACGGACGATGATCGGCAACCCGATCTCTTGCGCAAATGCCTGCGCCTGCTCAAATGACGCCACGCTCAGCGATTCCGGCACCGGTTCCCCGATGCGGTGCATCAGCGAGCGAAACAGCTCCCGATCCTCCGCTTTCATGATCGCCTCCAAAGAGGTGCCGAGCACTTCGACGCCCACTTCCTCCAGCACGCCCATCCGGTCGAGTTCGACGGCGATGTTCAACCCGGTTTGACCGCCGAACGTCGCCAACAACCCGTCCGGCCGCTCCGCACGGAGAATCCGCGCGACCGTTTCCGGCGTCAGCGGCTCCAGATACACGCGGTCGGCCACCGCGTTGTCGGTCATGATCGTGGCCGGATTGGAGTTGACCAGAACGACTTCCAGCCCTTCCTCCTGCAACGCTTGGCAGGCTTGGGTACCGGCATAGTCGAATTCGGCAGACTGGCCGATCGCAATCGGCCCGGAACCGATCACCAGCACTTTTCGCAAATCAGATCGCAAGGGCATCTCGTTCCTCCTCTCCGAACGCTTTCATCATCTTCATGAAGCGATCAAACAGTTCGTCCGAATCGGTCGGGCCCGGCCGCGCCTCCGGGTGGTACTGCACGGAAAAGCACGGATGCTCGGTGTGTTGCAGCCCCTCGATCGAGCCGTCATTCAAATTGATATGCGTCACTTCCAAACCGGTGCCGACCAATGAGTCATCCTGTACGACATAGCCGTGGTTTTGCGACGTGATCACACAATGGCCGGTGAGCAGATCCTTGACCGGATGGTTTGAGCCGCGGTGTCCGAACGGCAGGCGTTCGGTGCGCGCGCCGCACGCCTTGGCGATCAACTGATGACCCAAGCAGATGCCGAAGAGCGGAACCTGCCCGATTAAACGTTTGATATGGCCGACCAGTTCCCCATACTCCTCGGGGTCTCCCGGTCCATTGGAGAGAAAGACGCCGTGTGGTTTCCGCTCCAGAATGTCTTCGGCGGTCGTGTCGGCCGGAACGACGGTGACATCGAGACCACGTCCATGCAAAGAGCGGAGAATGCCCCGTTTCATGCCATAGTCGATCGCGATGACGCGCAGCCGGTCTCCCGGATGGTGTTCCGTGTCGGTCGCGGTGACTTCATAGACCGGTCGTTCGATGCGGTGCGCTCCGCTTTGCAAGCGGTGCACATAGTCGGCCGTCGGCGTGTCCAAAGTGGTGATCACGCCGCCAAGCGTCCCCGATTGGCGGATGATCTTAGTCAGCTTGCGCGTGTCGATGTCCGCAAGCCCGACGATCCCCGCCGCTTTCAGGTAGGAATCGATATTCTCTTGGTTTTTCCAATGGCTGGGAAGTTCGGCAAATTCTCGAACCACAAACCCTCGAACCTGCGGACCTTTCGATTCTTGATGATCCGGATGTACCCCGTAATTGCCGATCAGCGGGTAGGTCATCGTGACGATCTGCCCGCAATAGGAAGGATCGGTCAGAATCTCCTGATACCCGGTCATGCCCGTTGTGAAGACGACCTCGCCGAACGATTCACCGTCAGCTCCAAACGACCTTCCTTCAAACACGGCACCATTTTCCAAAATAAGTCTGGCACACATCTGCTTTACCCTCCTGTCAGGTTACTTGTGTCTGAGACGTGGCGTGGCGGACAGGTATTAGGCTTCGCACATATAAACCGGTTCGGTGTAAAAGCGCAGGCTTTGCGACCAGTTCTGCAACATCCGTTCCCACTCCTCCGCCTGAAACTGCTCTGCACGCATCAGCTCCAGCGGGATGTGCAGGTTTAGCAAGCGTCCCTGCACCATGCTTCGCGTCACGCCGGCCGGCATCAAACGACCGGCTTGCACGACCTGCTTTAACTCGCCCAGCGTGTATTCGGGATAGGACAGCAGGACTTCGCCGTTGCCCGGTTGCAAATCCACACCGTGCGGCACCCGTCGCACGATGTATTCGTGCTGATACAGAACGACGATCCGATGCCACGCGTCGAGATGCGTGAACAGGTCTTCTCCCGGCTCGCTCGGGTACAAGTAGTGAACGCTCCCGTTCGCTTCAGTCACCCGCGCGAGCAACCGACCGTCGAGCGGCTCATCGGACCAAGCGATCGAGTCGTCTTGTTTCAACAAGGCCCACCAGTCGCCCGACGGGACGATGTGGTCCCACGCGTCGAGGCCGATCTGTTGATCCGGCACCACTTGCACGGCGACGCGTTGACAGTTGAGAGCGAGCATCGCCATCATCCGATGCGCCCCGTCCAACAGCAGATAGTCGCCGTTGTCCAGCACGGACACGAGCGGCGGGTTGCGCAAACTTCCTTCCTGTTCGATCGAGCGGCAGACCTTTTCCAATCGCACATTTTCATGCGATTCGTGAAATCGGATGCTGTGCGGATCGAGCAGAGCAAGCGATGTGATCACATGGCTCATGTCAACAGCTCCTCCAATTTCGTGATGAATTCTTGCTCCGCTCGGTAGACTTCTTCCGCCTGCTGAATCAGCACGTCTTTGGGCGGACGTTTGCGCACGAGGCAGGAAGCGTTGTACAGCATCAGTCGGGGAATCCCCAACCAGAGCGGAGCCAGCTTCTCCTCAACCCAGGCGGCGAGCTCTTCCCATTTTCCCGCACCGGTTTGTGCGGCCAGATGGCGCAAGGCGTGCGCAAACAACTGGCGCTGACGACCCGCCACCCAGAAGTCGTCCCCCATCTCGTACAAGTCGGGGTTGGACAAATGTTCACGGAACTGATCGGCCAAGGCGGCCACCGCTTCCAGACCCAGCACAAACCCGCGGCGTAGCAAGTCCTCGCGCCGCGCTTGCCCTGTCATCTGACGAAGCGTCTCGTGCAACTCCTGCACCAGATCTTCCGTCGTGGCTACACCGGTTTGAAAAGGTGCGGTCGCTTCAAACCACTGATACCCCTGATAGGCATCGAGCGGTACATCCTCTTCGTCGCCAAACCCGAACAGATCGCGCGCCAGATACGGATGTGCCGGCGTGTTGTGTACCTTGGCCAGTTCAGGCAACCGCTCCAACGGAATCCAGCCTTCATAGGCCGCTTGTGTGCCGTTGGCATCGGCGAATTCAAACGGATCCCGGATGCGAAAGCGCTGCCCGGCTTCGTCCACTTCCTCGACGACGAACCAGTGGGCCGCATGTTTTTTTCCGTGGTTGGTCAACCACGGCAAGTTGAATGCGTCACCAACGACGATCAGATGGCCCGACTTGTGCCACTCCGCCCGCATTCCTGCGAGCGCCGCCTCACGGTCGGTCTCCCAGCGCCGACAAAGCGATAGCGAGTAGAGCGGGGACTCTCCGTTCAGCGAGCGATGCTGATGGACAAACGTACCCTTCAACGTCTCTCCGCCTTCAAACTTGCAGGCAAAATACGACTGCAACCCGATCGCCGGGGCATAGTTAACCTCATACCGTGACAGGTACGTAGCCACAGCGGACGTAAAGCAAGTCAAGATTTCCCCGCGAATCGCGACAGCAGCAGATCGACTCGAATTCACGATCACTACCTCCTCTGATTACCTGTTTCGTGCCGCCGCTTGCGGCATCATAGGCTGAATCACCTTCAAGATGTGTTCAAATTCCACGTCGCTCGATGGCAGATCGAGCAAGATATCGGTCACGCCAAGATCGACGTAGCGAGCCAACGCCTCCCGCACTTGCTCATACGACCCGACCAGTTTCGGAGCATCGATCCCGATCTTGTCGCTGCCGTACCACAAGTGCCCATCGAACACGTCGCCTCGTTCCGCCAATTCCACGTTCGTGCGGTGTTGCAACGACGAAGTCTGGGAGACGAACAGGCGCGCCGTCAGTTTCATTCGGCGATCCGCCCCTTGTCCAAGAGCCGCTTCCCACGCCTCCTCTTCCGTCTCGCGAGCGATCACCCCGACGATCACCGCCTGTCGCAGATCGTCTCGCGAACCGCTCAAGCGCTCGATCTCTTCTCGCATTTCCTGCAGCGGCTTGATCATCAGCAGCGACGAATCGGCCAGTTTTCGCACCGTTTCACACGAAGCATCGGACGAGCCGGGTATGAAAAACTGCGGGCGGCAATCGGGCTTGAGTTGCGGATCGACGCTCAATTCAGACAGTTGAAAATGCGAGCCTTGCAAGTGAGCTTCCCCCATTGCCAGTTGCCGCACCGCCTGCACATATTCGCGCAGGTGCTCATGCCGCTCCTCATACCCGAGCGTGGTCCCCATGCGCTGCTGATCGGCCGGAGACGCTCCGGCCACCACGTTCAAATCGACGCCTCGACCGTAGAGATAGCTCAGGGTGGACAGCGTGCGCACCAGTACGAACGGGTGCATATGCGACGGTTGCACGGCGACCAGCGGACGAATCCGCTTCGTCGCCGCCAACACGGTCTGCGCGGTCAGGAACGGGTCGAGCGAAGTGTTGAAATTGTAGATGACGATGCCGTCCAAACCGTTTTCATCCGCCCAGACCGCATGCTGCCTGACATCTGCCAGATAGTCACCAACCGGGCGCGGCTTGCCCATTCCGAACGAGTCGGTATGAAACGGACACACATTGTAGAAACGCACCTTTTTCATCAGACGACACCCCCTGTTACATCCTGTCCATCAGCGCCAACTTGCCGTTGGCCAACAGCAGACGATCGTTCGAATACATCAGGCTGGCTGCCCGCAAGTCGCGCAGCGTCCGCTCCAGCGAGGTCCCATTCTGTTTCAGATAGCCGAATCGCAAGCCGGCCAGTTGTACCAGTCGGTTGATCGTCTCGTAGAGCTTCTCCGAGGCCAGCACTTTGAGGTTGTTGATTTGAATGTTGTATCCGTGCGCTTTGTATGCGCTATATTCGGCTTGCTCCTCGCGCATCGCTTCATAATCGCGAACCGCTTTGTCCAAGAAAGCTGCCACCGTATCGAGCTCCAAGCGAATCCGTGCCCATTTTTCCATAAACAGATCGGATTGCAACGGATAGCCTTGGCGCGTCTTCGGGTCGCGCAACAGGCGTTGCATCTGGCGAAACGCTTCCTGGGTCGCGCCGAGCCAGCAGGAGGCCCACGCGATATGCCCGACCGGCACCATCGAGGTCAAGGCGATCTGCCCGAAGCCCTCTTCGGCTTTCAGCACCTGATCGCAGGGTACTTGCCCCTGCAACGTCAACCCGATGCTCTGCGTGCCGCGCATCCCGAGCGATTGCCATCCGGATTGCAGCGTCAGGTCGAGCTGTTCGCGTTCCGCATAGACCAGCACGACATCGGACGGGTTGCTGTCTTCGTCTCGGCGCATGGTGATCAGGTACCCGTCGCCTTGGGCGCCGCCCGTGCAAGTCGGCGCTTCTCTGTTGATCACAACTTGGTCGCCATCGACATCGAGCGGGGCCAGCGCGGTCAGTAGATGACCGCCCTTCCCCCGTTCCGATGTGACCGAAGCGACAAACACCTCGCCCGCCGCGATGCGCGGCAACAGGCGTGACTTGAGTGACTCATCGGCATAGTCGATCAGGCAGGCGACCTGTTGCAGGTGCATCGCCCAGATCATGCCGGTGGACAGACAGGCGCCGGCCAGAATCTGCGCCACTTGCGACATCAGGTGGATCGAAGCGCCGATCCCGCCGTATTCCTGCGGGATGATCAGCCCCATCAGCCCGGCTTTGCGCAGCACAGCCAGACTTTCCACCGGGAATTGGCCTTCTTCGTCGACAGTCGAGGCTCGGGTCGCGATCTCCTCGGCCGCTTCCCGCGCGACCGCCAACAGGTCCAGAGCGGTACGGTCCAGTGTCTGCTCCATCATCATCACCCTCCCTCGTTACACGGTGGTTTCGGCACGCAGTTTTTCAATCGTGTCCCACAACGACTCAGCGGTGGAGAACGTTTCTTCGGTCAGATACTTGTCCGGCATGACGACACCGTACGTGTCTTCGATGTCGAGCAACAGGTTGATCGAGGCCATCGAATCGAGACCGTACTCTTTCAGAGTGCCGGTCGCCTCCAGTTCTTGGGACGACTTGAGGTATTTCAAATGCGGGCGCAACAGGGCTTCAAATCCAGTGTTCAACATGGTTGGTTCACTCCTCTTGGGATTCGTTTCAATTCAAGTTGCGAGACGTGCACGACCTCATTTTGATCCAACACGATCTCGACCGGGGCTTCTCTGCCCAGAAAACCGATCAAGCTGGCCGACAGCCCGTACGCGCCGACGTTCGGAACGGTCAGCACATCGCCGGGGCTGACAGGCGGCAGGTCGATCGAACGAGCCAGATAGT
>DASTWJ010000047.1:0-10845 GCA_035776695.1 Bacilli bacterium | reverse complement strand
AACATCCGAGCGGCGTTGTTTGGCAAGAAGGAAAAAGCGGTGAAGGCGAAAACACAAGAAGCGGGGGCGTAAACAAGCTGCTCGCGAGGTCATGAAAAAAGGGAAAAGCCACCTTGCTTCGTAGCAGGGTGGCTTTTGATCATGAGTACGTCTTTTATTCGTTGGCAAGCCAGAGGATGTCATGCTTAACCGAATCGAGATCCATCTTGTCACCCATGTAATGCGCGGCGCGAATATTGTTATGTCCATCGACGACGTAGAGCGAGCGCAGGGAGTGCGAGAACGAGCCGTCGTCCTCCTGTTGAACGAGCATCCCGAAGTCGGTGGCGACTTGCTGCGCCTCTTTGCCTGTCCCGTGCAGCACGGTCCACAGCTTCGGGTCCATGCCGAGGTTGTCGGCGTACTGTTGGAGCACTTCCGTCGTGTCGTGCTCGGGGTCGAACGAGATCGCGTAAAATTCGATTTCCTTGCCGATGAGTTCAGGTTGTTCCTGTTTGATCTCGTTCTGGATCTTGACGAGGTTGGCGGTGGTCATCGGGCAGACATCCGGGCAGCTGGCGTAGAAAAACTCGACAACGCGGGTTTTGCCCGTATGGTCGTGGAACGAGACGTCTTCACCCTGCAGGTTTTGCAAGGTGAACTCCGGCGCGCGGCCGATCGACGGCAGGCGCGTCGCCCCCCACCAGAACCAATAGGTCAGCGAAACGATGAAAATGACGAGCAAGAGGCCGATGGTGATCCATCCGCCGTATTTGCGTAACGAAAATGTCAAAGCGGTTCCTCCTCACTACTTGAGGCCGGCAAGAAAGTCGGCCAGCACCTTCTGCTGCTCCGGTTTCAGGCGGTTGGCAAAAGCAGGCATGCCCGAACCGCCGTTGGCGATGCGCTCGGCGATTTGCTCTTGGCTCAGCCTGGCGCCGACTTGGGTCAAGTCGGGACCGCTGCGGCCTTGCAGGTAGGTGCCGTGGCAGCCTTTGCAGCTTTCGGCGAACAGTTTATAGCCTTCGGAGTTGGTGTCGAAGGCGAGGTGTTGCGGTTTTTCCTCCGCGCCGCAACCGACCAGCGTAAGGGCCAGTATGGAAACGGCGAGGCAGGTTCTTTTTTTTCGAGAACGGAAAAAAGGGCGATTCATCTGCGAAAAAGCTCCCTTCCGAAACGGGTCTTGTCCCTATTGTACCACTTCAAAATCGAACGTGGGCATCTTGTGCATGTCGTTCGCCGTGGTATGAACGGTCACATGATACGTCCCCGGTTCGGTAAACCGTTCGGTGACCTTGTACTTGCCCCCGTCCCCGTGCTCCGCTTCGACGTTCTGATGTTCGCCTTTCGCGCCCATCCAGTATTCCATCGCCACTTCGGCGTCGTCGATCGGCTTGTCCCCTTCGTGAATATAGGCGAGCAGGTCGACTTTGTCACCGACCTTGATCGGCGTGGCCGTTTGGAAATCGATGTCGAAGTTGACCGGTTTGGAGGTGTCCATGTTCATGCCTTCCTCACTCGCGTCATCCGTCCCGCAAGCGGTGAACAGCAGAGAAGAGCAAACAGCGGCGGCAAGCGCCCATTTTTTCAAATGCATCGAGAATCAACCTTTCTCTCAGGAGGTTCATGTTTTATGGTAACTGATTTTCGCGCAAGAAATAGTACCCGATGGGGCCATTTGTGTGAAGGGTTTGTGAAAACGGTACGTTTTACCCATTGTGTGCGAAAAAAAGAGCAACCACTCCTTTTTCTCAAAAAGGGTGGTTGCTCTTTGTCATTCTCTCTATACCCCAAGCCTAGTGCTTGTCGCTGTAGTCGCGGTATTTGCGGCGTGCGACGCCGGACTCGTAGGCCGCTTCGATCACGGCGAGGCGGACGTTGGAGACGACTTTTTTGTTGAAGACGGACGGGATGATGTAGGACTCGGACAGCTCGTCCTCGGTGACGGTGTTGGCGATCGCGTACGCGGCCGCCAGCTTCATCTCCTCGGTGATGTCGGACGCGCGGCAGTCGAGCGCGCCTTTGAAGATGCCCGGGAAGCAGAGCAGGTTGTTGATCTGGTTCGGGTAGTCCGAGCGGCCGGTCGCCATCACGCGCACGTGCGGCCCCGCCACTTCCGGATCGATCTCCGGGTTCGGGTTCGCCATCGCGAAGACGATCGGGTCCGGCGCCATTGACTTCAAGTGCTCGACGGTCAGCACGCCCGGGCCCGATACGCCGATAAACACGTCTGCGCCCTGGATCACGTCAGCCAAGTTGCCTTGCACGTTGTCCGGGTTGGTGTTCTCCGCGTACCACTGCCACATCGGGTTGTCATACGTTTCGTGGCGCGAGATGACGCCTGCGCGGTCGACGCCGATGACGTTCTTCACACCCGCCAGCTTGATCATCTTGGTGCAGGCGATGCCTGCCGCCCCGATGCCGGTGACGACCACTTTCAGGTCGGACAACTGCTTGTCGACCAGCTTGCAGGCGTTCATCAAGCCCGCCAGCAGGACGACAGCCGTCCCGTGCTGGTCATCGTGGAACACCGGGATGTCGAGCTCTTCCTTCAACCGCGCTTCGATCTCGAAGCAGCGCGGGGAGGAGATGTCCTCCAAGTTGATGCCGCCAAACGCCGGCGCGATCGCTTTGACGTGGGCGATGATCTCTTCCGTGTCCTTGGTGTCGAGGCAGATCGGGAAGGCGTCGACGTTCGCGAACTGCTTGAACAGCATCGCTTTGCCCTCCATCACCGGCATCGCCGCATACGGGCCGATGTCGCCGAGGCCGAGGACCGCCGTGCCATCGGAGACGACGGCGACGGTGTTTTTCTTGATCGTCAGCTTGAAAGCTTTCGACGGGTCTTCGTGAATCGCCTCGCAGATCGTCGCGACGTGCGGGGTGTAGACACGCGCCAGTTCGTCGCGGTTTCTGACCGGAATCTTCGAGCGGACTTCGATCTTGCCGCCGAGGTGCATCAGCATCGTGCGGTCCGATACGTTGACCACGTGGATGCCCGCTTCCTCTTCCAAGCGCTCGCGAATCACGCGGCCGTGACGACGGTCGAACACGTTGACGTTGACGTCGCGAATCGCATGCTCCTTGCTCACGTGGACCACGTCGACACCGATGATGTCGCCGCTTTGTTCGCCGATGATCGAGGCGACCTTGCCGAAAGTCGCCGAGTTGTTTGTAAGTTCGAGCCGGTAGATCAGAGACAGACCGGCAGTGCGTTCAGATGTCATAGGATAAGTCCTCCTGTAAGTTCTACTTGACAAAGCAGATAGAACCTATTTTATCACTCTGATTCGACATGACAATGGAAAAAATAACCTGATCCCGTTTGTCTGCGCCGCTCTCGTCAGACTATAATAGGAAAAAGGAAACCTTGCGCTCGATAGCGAAATAAGTTCTTTAGTTGGAGGTTTGTGTTTTGTCTTCAAGGATTCCCTTAATGGAAAGCATTCTTGCACACCTCCGAAATCATCCGCACAGCTACCACGTGCCCGGTCACAAGATGGGACGCGGACTTCCGGGTGAGATCGGCCAATGGCTCGGCGTATCCGGCAGACTCGATCTGACCGAGATTCCGGGGCTGGACGATCTGCACACGCCGGAAGGAGCGATTCGCGACGCGCAACAATTGGCGGCGGATGCGTTTGGTGCGGAGGAGACGTATTTTTTAATCAATGGCAGTACGGCCGGGAATCTGGCGATGATCATGGCGGCGATCAAGCCGCACGAGTCGATTCTCGTGCCGCGCAATTTGCATAAGTCGGTGCTGAACGGCTTGGTACTGGCACAGGCGACACCTGTTTTCTACACGCCCGAAGTGGACGAGACGTTCGGCATCGCCACGGGCGTATCCGTGGAGACGGTGCGGCGGATGGTACAAGCCCACCCGCAGGCGCGGGCGCTCTTAATCACCTCGCCGACCTACCACGGGATCTGCTCCGATCTGGCAACGATCGCCGAAGTGGTACACGCGGCGGGGATGTTGTTGCTGGTCGATGAGGCGCATGGGGCGCACTTCGCCTTTCATGAACGGTTGCCGCAGACGGCGATGGCGGCGGGAGCGGACATGGCGGTGCAGAGCACGCACAAGATGCTCGGTTCGCTGACCCAGTCCTCGATGCTGCACGTGCAGGGGCCGCGCGTCGATCGCGTGCGCCTGCGCAAACGGCTCCAGTTGGTGCAGAGCACGAGCCCGTCCTACCTGCTCCTGCTCTCGCTTGACTGCGCCCGCCACCAGATGGTGACGGAAGGGCGTGCGAGGTTGGAGCAGGCGCTGGATGCGGTGGAAGCGGGGGCGGAAGCTCTGCAACAACTCCCCCACCTGCGCCTGCTGACCGAACGCGACCTCGGCGGCGAGTTTCGACTCGACCCGCTGAAATGGACGGTTGATGTGACCGACCTTGGACAGACCGGAGGCGCGGTCTATCAGCGTCTGCACGAACGAGGCTATACGCTGGAGCTGTCCGACCCGCAGAACGTGGTCGCCATCTTCACCTACGCCGATGAGCGGCGGCAGGTGGAGCGGTTGGTGCAGGCGTTCGCTGGTTTGGAGGCGACCGAAGGGACGGAGGCGGTAGCAGACCCCCTCCCCACGAACCTTTTTGCAAAAGGGGAGGTGGGACGAGCCCCTGCCGAGCTGGAGCGGCTCGTTCCGCTGCACGAAGCCTACGAACAAGAGGCGGAGGCGGTTTTGCTGCCGGAAGCGGCCGGACGCGCCGCCGCCGAGATGGTGATTCCCTACCCGCCGGGCATCCCGCTGATCGTCCCCGGCGAGGTGTGGACCGAGGACCTGATCGCACACGTTTCGCGCCTGTTGGCGGCCGGTGTGCGGTTTCAAGGAGCGGAAGACGCCGCGCTCCGAGTGGTGCAAGTTTTGAAGAAGTGAGAGGAGTACGGCTTGTGAGTCTGTTTTTTACGTTGGAAGGGCCGGACGGCAGCGGCAAGTCGACACAGATCGGCTTGCTCGCTAACCGTTTGGCGGAAAGCGGAATAGCCTATATCAAAACCCGGGAACCGGGTGGCACCCCGATCGCCGACCAGATTCGGGCGGTGCTGCTCGATCCGAACAACGACCGAATGGCGGCGAAGACGGAAGCGTTGCTCTACGCCGCCTCCCGCGCCCAACATGTCGCGGAAGTCGTCCGCCCTGCGTTGGATCGCGGACAGGTGGTGCTTTGCGACCGCTATATCGATGCGTCGCTCGCCTATCAGGCGACGGGGCTCGGGCTGTCGGCGGACTATGTCAGACGGCTGAGCGAAGAAGCGACCGACGGCCTCTGGCCGACGCGCACGTACCTGATCGACGTGCCCGCTTCGATCGGCATCGAGCGCGCCGCTCTGTCGCGCGGCATCGGGTTGGATCGGATCGAACAGCGTGACCTGTCTTACCATGAGCGGGTGCGGGAACAATTCCTGCGCCTGGCGAACGAGGCGCCGGAGCGCTTTCTGCTGCTCGACGGCACCCAGCCGGTCGAGACGGTGACGGAGGCGATCTGGCAGGATATGCGCCGGTTCCTGTGAGGGTTGATCACGAGGAGGCGTAAGAGCATGCGGCTTGTGATTGCAGTGGTGCAGGACAAAGACAGCTATAGACTTTCCGACCGCTTGGTCAAGCAAGGGTTTCGAGCGACGAAGCTGGCGAGCACCGGCGGTTTTTTGAAAGCGGGGAACACGACGTTCCTGATCGGGGTCGAAGAGAGTCAGGTGGACGAGGTGCTGGCGGTGATCAAGGAATCCTGCCAAGCGCGGCAACAGACCGTCTCACCGATGACCGGCATGGCGTCGCAAGGCGAATCGTATATGCCGTACCCGGTTTCGGTGCAGGTGGGCGGCGCGACCGTGTTCGTCGTCGACGTGGCTCAATTTGCCCAATATTAGTTTCAGAGTCTTTGCGTAAGGATGTGGCGTGATGAAGATCGGACAAAACGCCAGACCGTTTGTCGATCTGTTCGGCTTGCGGGAGGATCAACGGGCGGGAGATGTGAAGTCTCCCGCTTTTCAAGAGTTGGTGCAGGCGGCATCCGCACGGATGACGCGTGCCGAATTGGACAGGCTGATGCGCCAGATTGACGACATGGGCAAGATCTTGTCCCGCCAGATGACGTGGCGTGCGCTGCAGGATTACAAAGAGCGCGTGCGCAAGTTTCTGGAGCAGATCGTCAAGGGCGGCTATGCGGCCAAGGAGAAGCAAGGCTTCGACCGCCGCGGCCGCGTGCGCTTGTATAAAGTCGTCTCGCAAATCGACGACCTGATGGCCGAGCTTGCCGAGCAGGTGCTCTCCGATGAGAAGGACCACATCGACATCTTGGCGAAAATCGGCGATGTGCGAGGCTTGTTGATGAACTTGTATTATTAGGAGGGGAAGCGATGACCTGGCCTGTACCGGGGCCTGTGGCCGACATGTTGTCGCGAAGCCTCAAGGCGGATCGGTTGGCCCACTCCTACCTGTTTATCGGACCGGAGGGTTCGGGGCAGGTGGAGACGGCGAACCATTTTGCCCAGATGATTTTATGTACGGCGGACGTTGCGGTGGAGGACAAGCCTTGTGGCGAGTGCTCGCAATGTCGCCGCTTCGCATCGGGCAATCACCCTGACGTGCTGGTGATCGAGCCGGATGGCGCGTCGATCAAGATCGCGCAGATTCGCGAGTTGCAGCACCAATTTTCCCGCAAAGCGTTGGAGAGCACCAAGATCTACCTGATTCACAACGCCGACAAGATGACCGTAGAAGCGGCGAACTCGCTGCTGAAGTTCTTGGAGGAGCCGACGACGCCGGTGGTGGCGATTTTGCTCGCCGAGTCCAAGAACAAGCTGCTTCCGACGATTATCTCCCGCTGCCAGATCGTGCCGTTTCACCGCCGTCCGGTGGAGCAGGTGGAGAGTCTGTTGCAAGAGCAAGGGGTGCCGGCGGGGCGCGCGCGTTACTTGGCGTACATCAAGCAGAGCGTGAATGCGGCGTCGGAATTTGCCGAGAGCGAGAAGTTTGCAGACATCTTGACGCTGGTGGTACAATTAAGTGAGGAACTTGCATCCCGGCGGGGCAACCCGCTTTTTACGATACAGGATAAAGTGATCAAACCGGGCTGGCAGGCGGCGGATCTCGACGCTTTTTTGGACTGTCTGGCTTGGTGGTATCGCGATCTGCTCTATGTGAGTGTCGGGATGGAACCTTCCGTTGCGGGAACGGCGCAACTTGAAACATACCGCAGTCAGGTGAGCCGGTATCGACCCGATCAACTGACCCGGTCGATCGAGGCGATTCTGACGACGAAAAAACGCCTGCAAGGCAATGCCAATACGCAGCTGACGTTGGAGCACTTGATCTTGCAGCTACAGGGGGAATAGCATATGTTCGCAGTAGTTGGCATCCGCTTTAAAAAAGCGGGCAAAATCTACTACTTCGACCCGGCTGACCTCCCCATCGACAAAGGGAATTTTGCCATCGTGGAAACCGCACGTGGCATTGAATATGGCGAAGTCGTCATCGGTAAAAAGGATGTCTCTGAAGGAGATGTGGTTCTGCCGCTGAAGAAAGTGCTTCGCATCGCCGATGCCAAAGATGCAGCACAGGTGGAAGAAAACAAGGTCGCCGCGAAGAAGGCTTTTGCGATCTGCCAGACGAAGATCGCGGAGCACGGCATGGAAATGAAGTTGGTCGACGTGGAGTACACGTTTGACCGGAACAAGATTATCTTTTACTTTACCGCCGACGGGCGTGTCGATTTTCGCGAGCTGGTCAAGGACTTGGCGTCCGTGTTCCGCACGCGGATCGAATTGCGTCAGATCGGCGTGCGCGACGAAGCGAAGTTGCTCGGCGGGATCGGCCCGTGTGGCCGGATTCTCTGCTGTTCGAGCTGGCTGGGCGATTTTGACCCGGTTTCGATTCGCATGGCGAAAGACCAGAACCTCTCGCTCAACCCGGCGAAAATCTCCGGTCTCTGCGGCCGCCTGATGTGCTGCCTGAAGTTTGAGACCTACGATGATGACAACTCCGGGAAAGAGTTTGACATCGGCACCCTCGTGAAAACGCCGAACGGTCGCGGCAAAGTGACAGGTGTGAACAACTTGGAGAAGACGATTCAGGTCGAGCTGAACAACTCCAAGGACAAGCGGGAATTTTCCGTGCATGACGTTTCGCGAACGGCGGACTGATCGGGGTCAAACTTGAGGGGCGAGCGGGGTGAGGACGTGTGGACAAACAGGCCGTTTTTGCGCAAGTAGCCAACGTAGAAGAGCGGATCGGGGAGCTGTACAAGGAACTCGGTTCGCTGAAGGCGAAAATCGTCGAACTTCTGGAAGAGAATCAGAAATTGCAGATGGAAAACGAAAACCTCCGCAAACGGTTGGACGGCCCGACGGACCAAGGCATGGCGACGATCGATCAGTCGCCCGCTCACGGCGAAGGGTACGACAACTTGGCGCGCTTGTACCAAGAAGGGTTCCACATCTGCAACCTGCACTACGGGTCGCTAAGAACCGAGGGAGATTGTTTGTTCTGTTTATCGTTTTTGCACAAGTAAGCGCATAAGGGATTTGCTCGGTGATGGCCGACAACAAAATCGCCTGCCCGTTCTTCCTCTCGATAGGAAGAGCGTGCAGGCGTTTTTTTTGTTGTTGTAGCTACATGCTACGGACGAGCACCGAGAGGCCGACGAGCGTACAGGCGATCAAGGCGGAAATTGATACGATCAGGAAAAAACCTCTGCGCAGATCCATCTCAGCCCTCCTATTGAACCCAAGTGACGTTTTGTTTGGCTTTGCGAGCCTGAATCAGATCTCGAATCACGTAGACGATCAGAATCACCAGCGGGTTGAGCACCAAGGTGCCGAGCGCGATCCCATCCCAATAGGCCAAGCTGAAGAGCGGAGCCTCAAGCATTTTATTGAGACTGCGGTCGAGATATTCGAGGATCACGGGAATGTCGATCACCGCAAACAGATAGATCGCAATCAAGACCCCGGCGATGTTGTAAGCGGTGTACGCTTTAACCAGCTTGCGTTCCTGTTCGTCCCATTCGCGAAAAGTCTGTTTGATATTCTTGATCTTCAGCACCAGAAGGTCGCGCATCAACGCGGTGAACTTCTCGTTCAAGAAATCCGATTTGAAGTAGTTGGCGACCGCAAAGTACAAATCCGTTTTCATAAAGAACAGGAATTGCATCACAAAAGTCTGCATCTGAAGCAAGACGAAAAAGCGGGCGATGCGCATCCAGAGTTCGGATAGCGGCAGCCACTGGACGGCCATCATCAGAAAAACGGCGGTGCAGGTCCAAGCGAGCCCTCCCAAATACACGGCGTACCGGTCGCGGCGCGGTACCGAGTAAATATCGGACACGTCGGTCTCGATCACGAGCAACACCGTGCGATAGCCCCAATTGATCTTTCCGTCCAACCCAACTTTACGAGCGGCAAAGACATGTCCGAATTCGTGGATGAACACCACCACCCAAGTGCCGACGAGAATGAAGAGGAAGGAGAGCACGCCGGACTCGCTGATGAAAAGGTCGGCTCCCTTCGGTCGTAAGGCGGGGTCCGCATAGAGCAGAAGAAAAATGCCGAGCAGACAGAGCGCGTAAAAGCTCCAAGCGGCTCTGTTAAAGAAGAACCGGCTGACGAATCGATTCTCCTTGCGCTTTTTGAATTTCGGTTCGGCCATCGTCTCGCTGATCAGCTTGCCGTTGATCCTGTGTACGAAATTCGCCTCGGCCAAATGCACGATAAAGTCATGCACATCCTCCGGCGTCAACTCGTACTCCCGGTACGCCTCCAGCACCTGCCCCACCGTGTACCCGTCGTTCAACTTGTTCATCAGTTCCAGCGCATCCGATTCCAACACGATATATTCGGATGTGTCCAACCGGCCGATAGTAAACTCTTCAGCCGAATCCCCTTCGTATACCCCGAATGGATGAAATACGATCACCGCCTGCTCCTGCAATTCGTCGCGGATCGAGATCTTCTGGTCCATGGGACGCCTCCCTTTTCGCTCATCATGAATTCAATCGTTCGCCCGATGCAGACCATCGGGCGAACTTTGAAGCCACAATCCTATGTGTCAGGGATTACGAGGAAACACGATGCATCGGCAGCTTGACGGTGTGGAGCTTTTTCACTTTCAGCTTCATGTATGGAGCACCTCCCGCTCAAAAATTGACTTACACCAACATCGTATGTGCTTTTTGTGAAGAATAGTATCGGAATTATAAAAAAATTATAGGTTTACAAAGTGTTTTTGACCCGATATAATAATTTGAGATATGTAATTATTGTTATGTTCATATTCAGCTATATACATGGAAATTAAATAGAAAGGCGTTGATTCTAAAGTGTCGTTTTTCAGGTTGAAAGATGTTCATCCTGTGTTTCGGTTGGAAGACGGAACCATCCAAATCGGCGATGAGCCGGGTTTTTCCAGCGAAATTGAAGATGAGAGCGGGTTTTTTGGGGAGTTTCTGCGTTTGCTTGATGGCTCGCTCTCGTTGGAGGACATCCGTCGCAACTTGTCTTCTCAATTTCCGGAAGTCACCTTGGAGGATCTGCAGCAGTTGGTTCGGGACTTGGATGAAAACGGTCATCTGGAAGCAATGCCTGGCTATGACAGACAGAATGAGCACAATCGCTATCTCAGCAATTTGAACTACCTCCAGAACTTCTCGAGCATCGAAGTCTCGCCGCAAGACTTGCAAGATCGCTTGCACGGAACGTCGATAGCCGTCGTAGGGTTGGGGGGGCTTGGCAGCAACATCTTGATGCAACTGGCGGGGTTAGGGTATCGAAAGATTTTCGCCATTGAACCTGACCGCTTGGAAGCCAAGAATCTCAACCGGCAGTTTCTGTACCGGACGGAGGATCTCGGTGCGTACAAAGCCG
>DASTWJ010000046.1:0-3460 GCA_035776695.1 Bacilli bacterium | reverse complement strand
CCGGTGAAACTGCGTATGGCGTTTCGGCGGTACCTCCCCGAGTTTGTAATAAAAAGGCATGGCTTCCAATGCCCCTTTCCTTCCCAGATTGTGAAAAAGGGTCGCTGGGACGGGCTATTCCCGCGACTCCACGACCTTGTTGCGCAAAACGCCCAGCCGCTCGATCGAAAGCTCGACCACATCGCCCGGTTCCAACCAGCGATGCACCTCCGTGCCGAGTTCCAAGATACAGCCGGTGCCCACCGTTCCCGATCCGATCACTTCGCCCGGTCGGAGCGTCACCCCGTCCGAAGCTCTGGCGATCAGCTCGCCAAACGAGAAATAAATTGCGCCGAAGTTGCCTCGCGACAGCTCGCGACCGTTGACGCTGGCCGTCATCTCGAGCTTCCAACGATCTCCGTCGCGCACATCCTCCAGCTCATCGAGCGTCAACAGGTATGGCCCCATCGACGTTGCAAAATCCTTGCCCTTGGCCGGTCCCAAGCCGACTTTCACTTCCTCGCGCTGCACATCCCGTGCGCTCCAGTCGTTGAGCACGGTGAAGCCGGCGATATACTCGTGCGCCTCTTCCGGCTTGACGTTGCGCCCCGTCTTGCCGATCACGCAGGCGACTTCCAACTCGTAATCGAGCCACTGCGTGTAAGCGGGACGCTCCAGCTCCGCATCCGGGCCGAGAAACGCGTTGTGGTTGGAGAAATAAAACACGGGAAACTCATACCATTGCGGCACCATTTCCAGCCCGCGCCGTCCCCGTGCCGTCTTCACGTGCTCCTCAAACGCATAGAAGTCGCGGAACGACCGCGGCTGCGGCAACGGCGACAACAGCTCGGTCTCCTCCGACGGGAAACAGACGAAACGCGGGTCGTCACAGAGACCCTTTTCATCAAAGCTCTTGAGCCAGATCGCGATCTCGGTCATGATCCGCCGTCCCTCGTCCTCCAGCTCCAAGTACGCCAGCAGAGAGTTGGGAAGGGGCGGCTGATCCAGCTGCCCCTTCTCCTCTCGCCATACTTTGCTGATCTGTTCGAGGTCGACCACATAGCGTCCGAGAAGCAGACCGGCCCGCGATTGTCCGGGCTTGGCGGCTGTCGGTCGATACGTGATGAATTTCATCGGCCTTACAGCGTGCCGCGCAGCTCTTGCTCGCGCTCGATCGCTTCAAACAGCGCGCGGAAGTTGCCTTTGCCAAACGACTTCGCGCCTTTGCGCTGGATGATTTCAAAGAAGAAGGTCGGACGGTCCATCATCGGCTTGGCGAAGATCTGCAGCAGGTAACCGTCTTCGTCGCGGTCGACGAGCAGGTTGAGCTTCTTGATCTCTTCGATCTCCTCGTCGATATCGCCGACGCGAGACTTCAGCTCTTCGTAGTAAGTGTCCGGGACGGTCAGGAACTCGACGCCGTTCTTGCGCAGGGTGGCGACCGTCTCCATGATGTCATGGGTCAACAGCGCCATATGTTGGGCACCCGCGCTTTTGTAGAAGTCGAGGTACTCCTCGATCTGGGATTTCTTCTTGCCTTTCGCCGGCTCGTTGATCGGGAACTTGACGCGGCCGGTGCCGTTTTGCATGACTTTCGACATCAGCGCGGTGTATTCGGTGGAGATGTCTTCATCGTCAAAGGACAGCAGTTGCGAGAAGCCGAGCACGTTCGCGTAGAAGTTGACCCACTCGTTCATCTTGCCTTCTTCGACGTTGCCGACGATATGGTCGGTCGCTACGAGACCTGCGTCGTTGACCGGCATGTTGCCGGTGTACGGACGGAAACCCGGCAGGAAGATGCCTTTGTAGTCGTCGCGCTCGACGAAGGTGTGCAGCGTTTCGCCATAGGTATAGATCGCCGCCAGTTTCACACGGCCGTTTTCGTCTTCGAGGACGGTCGGTTCCATCGCGGGTTTCGCCCCGCGGGAAACAGCCGCTTCATAAGCCGCCGCCGCATCGTCGACGCGCATCGCGATGTCCTTGACACCGTCGCCGTGCAACTTGACATGCTCGGAGATCGCAGTATCATCGGCCAAAGAACCGGTGATCACGACGGTGATGTCGCTCGATTGCATCAAATAAGAAACGCGGTCGCGAGAGCCGGTTTCCAAGCCTTTGAACGCCACCGGCTTGAAGCCGTATGCGGACGCCAGATAATAAGCGGTGGTCTTCGCGTTGCCCACCCAAAATTCAACGAAATCGACATGACGAATCGGTAAGAAATCTTGTTCTGCCATTTGTCATACCCCCTATGTATGTCTTTCCCTATGCGGATAGGATTGTTGCAAACGTTTTCACTTTCAGATTACCAACAGCCTCCCGAATCCCGCAAGCATGTGCTGTTTCGCGGTGAAGTGCCAGAAAATTCCCGCCTCGATCCGGGGGAGCAGGCACCCCTGCAAATAACTGTCACGTGTGTCTCTCTCCTGTCGTGACATACTATCCGCAGACCCCATGAAAGGAAGTGCATGTGGATGCCGGAAGTACGTTGCTCCGTATCGAACTGTGAATATTGGGCCAAGGGCGGCGCTTGCAACGCCAACTCGATTCTCGTCGAGATCGACGCACACGCCAACCAAGACTTTATGTCCGAGATCGGTGAAATCGGTGACGGTGTACACAAGGACTATGCGGCGAACAGCGCTGCGACCATGTGCCACACTTTCAAAGAAAAGAAAAAGCAGAAGTAAGTCACGAAGGAGCAACTCCCCCACAGGGTTGCTCCTTTTTATTTTGGATGCGGGTTGTAATCGTGTCCTTGCCTTGACATCTATAGAAAGGGCAGGTCATGATGGAAGAAAACAGGAAACGGAGGAATCGCGATCTGATGGAATGGGCTCTTCTATTGGTTGTCTTGTATATTCCGATTTTCTACCGCATTCATCACCGCCTGCGGGTGCTGGAGGACAAAGTCCGCGAGCAAGGCGAAGAAATCATCCGTTTATCCGGTCAAAATCGAGTCGGCTAGCCCTCACCATAGCGTGAGGGTTTTTCAATAGGTTACAATAAGGGAAACGCAAACGCATCAGGAGGAACCCCATGTCCGAAACCACGACCAAATCCCCACGCCGTTGGGTCAACCATACGGTCACGGCCGACGAAGCGGGTCAGACGGTCGAGCAGATCCTGACCGGCCGCTTGGAGATCTCGCGGCGCATGATCCAAAAGCTCACCCGCACCAAAGGCATTCAACTGAACCGCAAAGCGGCTTTTCTCGGCAAAGCGGTGCGCGAAGGCGACGTCGTCTCCGCCGCCCTCTCCTTCCGCGAGAACGTCGGGCTCGATCCCGTGCGGATGGATCTTCGCATCGTCTATGAAGATGCGGACTTGCTCGTGTTGAACAAGCCGCCTTTTGTCTTGGTGCATCCGACCAACCCGACGCAGACGGCGACCCTGTCGCACGGCATCGCCTACCACTACCAAGAGCAGGGCTTGAACGCGAAAATCCGCCCGGTCCATCGCATCGACCGCGACACCTCCG
>DASTWJ010000045.1:0-6888 GCA_035776695.1 Bacilli bacterium | reverse complement strand
TATACCAAGGCCATGCTGGACGGATTTTCGGCGATTTTCTTTACGTCGGCGATGGGCATCGGGGTGATGTTGTCGGCGGTGCCGGTGGTGATTTATCAGGGGTCGATCGCGCTGATGGCCGCGTGGCTGGCGTCGGTGCTGCAAGACCCGATTATCGCCGTCATGTCCGCAACGGGCGGCGTGCTGATCATGGGCATCTCGCTGAATGTGATGGAGATCAAGAAAGTCAACGTGGGCAACTTGCTGCCGGCTATTTTTGTGGCCGCCGTCATCAAGTGGATCGCGATGCACTATGGCTTTGATGTGGATTAATAGTGGCTGGCGGTGAGCTTCGGGGTTATTCTTGGGGGCTCGCCGTTTTTGTGTCCTTTTTTTGCTACCAATAGGCGAAATGGTTCAGGGAACCCTAAAAATACAACGAAAGCATCTGTTGTGCGGACAGTGGCAGTGATACAATAGCTCTTGTGTGATTGGGACAGGTGTCCGTCACACGGTTGAGAGGAGGTACATACGGTTTTATGGTGGATACGCATACTTGGATCTTGGATCACATCGATCTCGTCGTCGCAATCGTCGTTGTTCTCGTGTTCGTGCTGCTGTTGTTATTCTTGATCGCTTCGTTTCGGTTGGGTGCAATTCGTCGACGCTACAAGTCGCTGATGAAAGGCATCAAAAACGCGAATCTTGAAGACGTCCTACACAAGTATGCCAACGACGTGCATCAGCTCCAAGCTGAGGTACAATCGCTAAAGGCGAAAAATGAGCACCTGCAACATGAGCTCCAAATCAGTCCCGGTCCCCTCGGCGTGGTGCGCTATAATGCGTTCCCCGACGCCGGCAGTGACCTGAGCTACAGCATCGCGATCCTAAATCGCAACGGAGACGGCGTCGTCTTTACCAGCATCTTCGGCCGCGAGGAGTCTCGCTCCTACGCCAAGCCGCTCACAGCTACCGCCTCCACCTACCACCTAAGCGAAGAGGAAAAAGAGGCGATCCGCCTCGCCACCGAGAAAATGAAATAGATACCGAAAGCCTGCCTGTGGTCGCCGTCGACCACAGGTTTTTTGCACCCCGGACACCGACCCGCTGCTATGTTGCTGTTCCACGTGGAACACATTCGTGAATTCCACGCAAAAAAGCACCCTGGGAGATCCCAGGATGCTAGGAGGTTCGCTTACTGTTGACCTTGGATCTGTTGCAGGCGGTTGGCGACTTCGTCAGGTCTCAGACCGTCGGCGTTGATGACCGGAGCCTGAGTGACAGTATCTTGCATGCCCATCAGATTTCGGTCCGCACCGGAAATGACGACGCCTAAGCAACCTTGACCGGCAGCAGCATTCTGCGCATCCAATGTTTCACACTGGTACCCCTGACCCTCCAGGTACTGGCGTACATTGGACAGGTTCCCCTCGATCGCAACACGTTTGTTGGTCATACAAAAAACCCCCTCTAAATGGTCTGAGATTCGCCCTTAGTATGTGTGCCAACCGGGATTTCCATTCCCAAAAATCCATCCCCACCCCACGAACCCTTTTTCCCAAAAAGACCTTACCCTAAACGGCAATCGCGTTCCTCATCTTGCCTAAGACCAGCGAAGAGGGAAGGTATATCCGTAGGGCGAGATCAGAACGAGAATCCCGACCGCCTTCCCACAATCAGAGGGATTCGAGTTCTCCCGAGCCCGAAGGATATACCTTCCCTCGTAGCGGCCAAGCAAGCACTCCACAACGCCTACCGGCAGCCAAAACAAAAAGGCCCCTCTCGGGACCCAACTTCCAACCCACGACCACTTTTTACAAAAACGGTGACAGATGCGATTTCAAAGACGCGATCCGATCCGCCAGCGACGAAACCCCCGACTTCACCGGATCTTCCTGCGTCGGCAACGGCAATCTCTTCACAGCTTTCACCGCCTGCCCCAATCCATCCGCAATCGTATCCGCCATCTTCATCACAACACTCAACCGTGTATTCTGCAACACAAAATACTCCATAAACCCACCGACATTCACAATCCCGGTCAGATGGATGCTCCCAACCTCTGGCAGCACCTTATTTACCCCGGCACCCGGCTTCAACGGCCCATTCGCCAGCGTCACCAACCCAACCGACGAAAGCTGCCCCAAGCAGGCATCCACCGCAATCACAAACGGCTGGTGGTATTTGGTCTTGATCTCATCTATGGTATCTTTAAGATTGACAGCATGAACCGGCGCCTCCAGTGTTCCATACACAACCGCCCGTTCCTCATCCATCAACTTCGCGCTCAACTTCGACCCAACCAGCGGCCCAAGCGCATCCCCCGTCGACCGATCCGTCCCAATGCAGACGATCACAATCTGGCGTGTTGCATGTAGCTCACTCGCAAGGCATTGTTGGAGCTTTTCCGACAACAGCTCCGCCGCCTGCGGTTCCGTATGGTCCACTTTATAAGGCAAGTCTCCGGTACGAGACGAATTCGATTTGAACATGGGCTCCCTCCGCAGGTGTAGACTGTTAGTAAGTATATGCCTCTGGGAAACATTTCATACCTTGTCTCATGTATAGAACACCGGACACATACCTATGGAAGAGGAGCATTGGACAGAACGGAGGCTAACATAGATGGTGGATTTGCTGATGCTGGTCGTCTTGAGTTGGTGCGTCTGGTTCGGGTGGCAGCGAGGCTTCATCCGCACCTGTCTGGACGCGGTGGCGCTGATCGTTCCGATGTTTTTGGTGACGTTATCGATCCCTTTTCTAAAAGGGGTGCTGGTCGACCGCGGCTGGGACACGGCGCTCGAAAAGTGGATGGCCGCTCACTTGGTCAAAACATCCCCCGAATCATCCGGCTTTCTCTACCTCACCAAAGCCACACCCGTCGGCGAAGGATTCGGCGTCAACTCCTCCCTCGTCGTCGAGCGGTTCTACGACTTGGTCTTGCTCGGTCTGATGGGCGGTGCCGTCTTCATCGGGTTGAAAATGATCCTCAAAGTGTACGAAACCCTCTGGCTCGAAGCACGCGGCGTTTGGAAATCGCGAGGAATGGGCATGATGATGGGCTTAGGAATCGGGTTGACGATCAATACTTACCTTGTGAGCGTATTCGGTTTGATCTGCTGGCTGCAGGGCCTTGCTTGGATCGACAGCTCCCTGATGGACTCGCTGTTCGTTCGCGGCCTGTACCGTGCGATCTTTTGGTAGTTATAGAAAAGAAGAGGTGGCAGGATATGAACTATTGGCTCGTCGCATTTGACTCCACACACCACGCCTTACGCGCCGAATCGGAGCTCGAGGATGCCGACTTGGAGATCGACATCCGCCCGACACCCAAAGCGGTGACCGCCGGATGCGCGTTGGCGATTGATTACCTGCCGGAGGATCATGAGCAGGTCTACACCATCTTGCAGGAAAAAGAAGTCGTGGTGCGCGGGTATTTCCGTCCGGAAGGGGACGGGTACGTCCCGCTGGAAGTCGTTCCGGGCTAAGGATCGGTGCGACCCTCGTCACAGTCTACGATTGACCGTATGGTATAATGAAAGATACTTGCCAGACACTTAAGGAGGTATGTATGGAGACTGTGACTCGATTGTGGGAGGAACTGATGGACAAGGTCGCATCGGTCGATTTCTGGGCGATGATCGGCTTTGCCGTTCTGAAAATTATCGTGATCTTGATCTTGGCGCGAATCGTGCTGAAGATCGCGGATGTGGCGATCGCACGAGCGTTGTCGCACAAGGCGATGCGCATGGACGAACGCCGCGGCAACACGCTGACCAAGCTGCTGATAAATGTGGTGCGTTACGTCGTCTATTTCTTAGTCGGCTTGACGATCTTGAACAACTTGGGGCTCGATGTGACCACGCTGATTGCGGGGGCCGGGGTGGCCGGTCTCGCCATCGGTTTTGGTGCGCAGAGCTTGGTGAAGGACGTCATCACCGGATTTTTTATCATTTTCGAAGATCAATTCGGCGTCGGCGACTATGTGATGGTCAACACGAACAACCAAGTCGTCGGCACCGTGATGGAAGTCGGCCTGCGCATCACCAAAGTGCGGGCGTACACCGGGGAAGTGCATATCATCCCGAACGGACAGATCAACCAAGTCACCAACTATTCAAAAGCCAACTCGCTGGCGGTTCTCGACCTGTCTGTGGCTAAAGAGGAAGACTTGGGTCGCGTGTATCAGGTGTTGGAGCAAGTCGGCAAGCAGGCCAAAGAAGAGATCGACACGATCTTGGAAGAACCGGCCATCGCCGGTCTGCAAATGTTCGGCGCGTCCGACATGGTGATCCGCATGACGGTCGAATGCAAGCCGATGGAACATTACGGCGTGATGCGGCAGATGCGCAAAATGGTCAAAGAAGCGTTCGACCGCGAAGGCATCGAGATCCCGTATCCGAAGCAAGTGAATTATTTTATGAGTGCCGAACTGCCGACCGAAGCCCAGCAGGCGAGCGGTCAGAAAGTGGCGGGACAGGCGTAAGGAAGAAGAGAGTCCGCAAAAGGCATGTAGTCCTGGGAGCATAAGGAGAGAGCAGCATGGAGCGTAAGGAATTTCAACTGGGCGACGTTGTGCAGATGAAAAAGGGACATCCCTGTGGGGCGAACGAATGGGAAGTGATCCGCCTGGGGATGGACATTCGAATGAAGTGCGTCGGTTGCGGACGCAGCGTTCTGCTGCCGCGACGTGATTTTGAGCGTAACTTGCGCAAAGTGCTGCGCTCGAAGGGCGGCGAGGCACAATGAGCGGGCGGGAAGAGTTGCAGCTGGTGCGCACCGCCTGCCCCTTGGACTGCTGGGATTGCTGCGGGATGGTCGCCTACGTCGATGGCGATGGACGCCTGCTGAAAGTCGAAGGTGACCCCGACCATCCGATCACCCAAGGCACACTCTGCGGCAAAGGCCGCAAGTTGGTCGACCGCCTCTACCATGAAGAGCGCGTCCTGCACCCGCTGAAAAAGGTGGCGGGGGAGTGGCAAGAGATCTCTTGGGAACAGGCGTTTACCGAGATCGCGGAAAAAATGCAGGCGGCCAAGGAGCAGTACGGCCCGACGTCCGTGATGCACCATTACGACTACGGCTCGTCGGGGTTGCTGAAAGTGTTGGAACATCGCTTCTTCAACCTGTTCGGCGGTTTCACCGACACGATCGGTTCGATCTGTTGGGGCGCGGGGCTGGAGGCGCAAAAGTATGACTTCGGGTACGCCAAAAGCCATCTGCCGCAGGACTTGGCCGAGCATACGGACGTGATCGTCGTCTGGGGGCGCAACGTCTCGGTGACGAACATGCACATGATGCCTTTTCTCAAACAGGCGATGAAGCGCGGGGCTCAGCTCGTGGTCATCGACCCCTTGGTCACCGACCTGAGCAAGAACGCCGTCAAACAACTCCAACCGCGCCCCGGCACCGATGGAGCTCTGGCCTTGGGCATGGCGCGACACCTGCTCGATCAGGGCTTGGTGGATCAGACGTTTGTGACGGAACATGCCGTGGGCTTTGAAGCGTTCAAGGCGTACGTCATGCAGGACTGGACGGTCGAGAGGGCCGCTGAGGTCACCGATGTGGCGGCCGATGACATCCGCTGGCTGGCGGAACAGTTTGGTTCGGATCAGGCTGTGGCGACCTTGCTGGGACTCGGCTTGCAGCGCTACAGCAACGGCGGCAACATGATCCGCCTGATCGACGCGTTGGTGGCGATGAGCGGCAACGTCGGACGTTCGGGCGGCGGCGTACACTACGGAAACCGCATCCACAAATTCGACTACGACGCGCTGATGATGCCGGAAGCGCGCACCGCCTATCGCGCTTTCACCAAAGTCACACAAGCGGACGAAATCCTCGCCGTGCAAGAGACGGACGAACCGGTCAAAGTGCTGTTCTGCACCCGCTCCAATCCCGTCGGACAACTGCCGGAGACGGGCAAGACGGTGGCGGCCTACGACACGGTGGAGACGGTCGTCGTCATCGACATGTTCCTGCACGACACGGGACTGCAGGCCGATTACTTCCTGCCCTGTACGTCCGTTTTCGAAGAAGAGGACATCATGTCCACCTCGATGTGGCACCCGTACATGACCTATGTCAACCGCGTCGTCGAGCCGCAAGGGGACACCAAGCCCGACTGGGCGATCTTCCACGGGCTGGCTGAACAACTGGGCTTCGCAGACGCGTATGGGCGCGACGTCCACCACTGGATGGACGAGGCTTTGGCCCCGTTGGCCGAGATAGGGGTTACGCGTGAGAAGCTGCAAGAGCAAGGGGTACTGTCTGCTCACGATGAACCTATCGCTTGGGCCGACTTCCAATTCGCGACCCCGTCGGGGAAATATGAATTTGCCTCTGAGCTGGCCCTTCAAGAAGGCGCGGACTCTGCGATTCCGACCTATCAGGAGCCCGTGGAGAGCCCGCTACGCGACCGCGAGCTGGCGGGGAAGTATCCGTATCACCTGCTGACCATTCACCCGCGTCGTTCGCTGAACAGCCAGTACTACCACGTCGTGAAAATGCCTGACCGCCCGGTTGTCGAAGTCTCCGTGTGGGTCGCGGAGGAGAAAAACTTGTCCGATGGTGACCTCGTCCGCGTCTACAACGATCGCGGCGAGATCCAAGGCAACATCAAGATCGTCGCGGGGCAGCACAAGCGAACGATCAAGATCGAAGAAGGCTGGTGGGGTACGCGAGGGACTGCCTTAAACTCGCTAACCTCCAACCGTCGCACCGACTTGGGCATCGGCTCTACGCAGTACGACTGCTTGGTAAACGTGGTAAAAGCCTGATTCTGAAAGCAGAAATGACCTCCCAAAGGCCGACCGGCACACCAGCTGACAGGCGAGCCATAGCGGGGGTCATTTTTTTGTCGTTCTATTGGGGTAGGGGAGACGCATACACTTTCCAATACGGATCAAT
>DASTWJ010000044.1:0-5615 GCA_035776695.1 Bacilli bacterium | reverse complement strand
CGAGGACATTCGGGAGTCGAAGCGCCTGTTGGAAGACATTTCGGGGCAAAAAGTTCAGATGTTCCGCGCTCCCTCTTGGTCGATCACACCCGACCGCTACGAGGTGCTTCGCATCTTGACGGAAGAAGGATTCACCGTCGATTCCAGCTTGCAACCGTTCGCCACGCCGCTGTCCGGCATCGCGGGTTCGCCAATCGCGCCGTTTCACCCGCAGTTGAGCGCGGACGAGCCGCCGCTCGACTTGGTGGAGTTCCCGCCCACCGTTTGGCAAAAGGCCGGCGTGACGATGCCGTTCTCCGGCGGCTTCTACCTGCGGGCGGTGCCTTATCCCTTGGTGCGCTGGGCGTTGAAACAGGTCAATCGGGAGCGGGAAGGCATGGTCTACCTGCACCCGTGGGAGTTGGATGCGAACCAGCCTCGGGTGCAGGCATCGCCGCTGATTCGCTTGGCGCAGTATTACCGCTTGCGAAGCACCAAGCCGAAGGTGGAGCGCCTGCTGCAAGAGTTTACGTTCGTGCCGCTGGGTGAGATTCTGGAAGGTCGTACCTTCCCAGCGACCCTTTTGACAAAAGGGGTGCAGGGGCCGCGACATGGGTAGTCGTTCGCTTGCTCTGCTGCAACGGTCGCTGGCGGGGATTGGGTTGCAGCAAGTTAGTTCTTTGATGCTGATCAACCTGCTTCTCGCGGCGGTCGCGTTTGGCAAAGACATTCTCACCGCCACTTACTTCGGGACTTCGCAGGCGGCGGATGCGCTGCTGTTGGGCTTTTTCCTGCCCGATCTGATCGGGAACAACTTGCTCGGGATGGCGATTGGAGTGGCGGGCGTGCCTTTGTTCGCGACGATGGCGGTGCAAGGGCAGGGAGCGGAAGTGCGTCGCCAACTGCGGCGGATGGTGTTGGTGCTGGGCGGGGTCACGGCGGTGCTTTGCGTTGGGCTTGCGCTGTTCCACGAGCCGATTCTCGCATGGTTGGGGGACGGGCTGGACGGTGAGGTGCTCGCGTTGACCCGTACGTTGTTCCTGCTGCTCCTGCCGTCGATGATCTTCTTCACGCTCTGCCTGCCGGTATCGGCGGCGTTGCAGGCGGTGGAGCGGTTTCATGCGCCTGCGCTGGCTCCCGTGTTGTTCAACGGGGTCTGGCTAGCGGCGTTGCTCGTGCTGACCGTGATCGGCACCCCTTTGGAAAAAGGGGCGGTGGTGACGGGAGGCGGCATTCTGTTGGGGAGCGTCGGGATGCTCCTGTGGGTCTGGCGGGCGTGGCGGCAGGTGCCGCAGCAGGGTTTGCTTGCGCCGCGTACAGCCAGCACAGCCAGCACAGCCAGCACAGCCAGCACAACTGGCACAACTACTCACCCCACGATCACGAATGCGGCAAAAGGGAGCTTCCCACGAACCTTTTTCCCGTTCCTGATCTTGCTGTTGAACACACAGCTCGTCTACGTGATCGAACGAAAGCTTGCGTCCGGACTCGAATCGGGCACCATCGCCGGGTTGCAATACGCGTTTCGCTTGGCGCAGTTTCCGAACTGGGTGTTCGTGGCGGCGGTGACGACCGTCCTGCTGCCCGCCGTTTCGCGGGCGTTTGCGGCGCGTGACCCGCTGGCGTTGCGACAGGCGATGAAGCGGGCGTTGTGGGCGGCGCTGTGGATCACCGTACCGATCGCCTTGGTGCTCTCGGTGGCACGAGAACCGATCGTGTCGCTGTTGTTCCAACATGGCACGTTCGATGAAGTGTCGCTCAAGCTCACCTCCGGCATCCTCGCCGGGTATGCGTGGGCGATCGTCGGACAGGCGGTGACCGCCGTCTGTCTGCGCTACGGGATGGCTGTCGGTCGGATGGGGCGACCGGTGCTGATCTCGTTCGTCGCGCTTGCGGTCACCGCCTTGGCGGACATCTGGCTGACGGCGCGACTCGGCTCGGCTGGATTGGGAATCGGAGCGGCTTGCGGGGCGACGGTGAACGGGGTGTTGATGCTCCTGTTCGTCCGCTCCGATCTGCACGCAATGGGGAAAAGGGGGGACGCGGCATGAATCCGTACTTGGTGATCATCCCTGCGTACAACGAAAGCAACAACATCGGCTCCGTGCTCGAAGGCTTGCTCGGCCTGCACTTGCCGCTCGACATCCTCGTCGTCAACGACGGGTCGATGGACAACACGGCCGAAGCGGCGAGCCGCTACCCGGTCAAGGTGTTGTCGCATCCGTTTAACATGGGGTACGGGGCGGCGTTGCAAACCGGCTTTATCTATGCGCGAGACCTCGGGTATGAATATGTGTTTCAATTCGACTCGGACGGGCAGCACAACCCGCAAGACATCCCCGTCCTCATGCGCGAACTGCAAACGAGCGGCGCTGACATCGTGATGGGGTCGCGGTTTCTGGAAGGCAGCTCGCCGTTCGCGTTGGGGGCGGCGAAGCGGCTGGGGATGCGGTATTTTCGCTGGCTGATCCATCGGCTGACCCGGGTGAAGGTGTCCGACCCGACCTCGGGGCTGCGCGGGCTGTCGCGTCCGGTGTTCGAATACTACGCGGGACGGGATCGCTTTCCCGCCGATTTTCCAGATGCGGACATCCTGATCCAGATGATCTTGCGTCAGTATCGCATCGCGGAGATTCCGGCGCACATGCGTCAACGCGAAGAAGGCGTGTCGATGCACGCGGGGATCAAGCCTTTCTTCTACATGATCAAAATCTCGCTGGCGATCTTCCTGGTGCTCCTCGGTCACAAACTGAACAAGGCAGGTGTTTAGATGAACTACGTGTTGCAAGTCTTCCTGCTCGCTTGCGGCCTCCTCTTTTTCTCCGTCACGATCTATCTGTTGTTGAAAAAGAAGATCAGCGAATGGAACTCGATCACGTGGTTCCTCGGCTCCGTCGTCATCCTGATCGTCTCGGCCAATCCGAACATGGTCGATTCGCTGTCGGAGAGGCTCGGGGTCAGCTATCCGCCCGCTTTGGTCTTTCTGTTGTCTTCTCTGGTCTTGTTGGTTCTGGTCTTATATCAATCGATGCAAATCTCCGACCTGCAGAAGAAGCTGCGGTCGCTCGCTCAACATGTGACATTGCAAGCGCCTGCCAATGGCGACGCGCCTGAGTGGGTGGGCGTGTTGGAAGCGGCGGCTGCAAAGGAAGACACAAGCGAGGAGGACCTCGTCGAGAAAGTTGGCGATCCCGAACTCGCGCAAGAAAAACCCGAGTAAGAAAGGAGGGACGCGACGATGCTGTCCAACTGGAACACGTGGCTGGAACCGTATGGCGTATGGATCGCAGCAGGAGCGGTGGCGGTGGTGATCGTGTCGGTGCTGGCGTTGACCTTGCAACAACGCGCTCGCACCAAATTGCGGCGACAAGAGGAACAGGCCGTGCGGCTGTTGCAGCATCTGCACCCGACGGCGGGGTTGGAGAACAACCTTGATTTCCTGCTGGAAGTGTTCGGCGGGTTGGTGGAGGCGCATGGCTACGCGTTTTACGTGCGCCGTGACAACGAGACCAAGTTCGTCCTGCGCGCCGTTCGCTACCAAGAGAGCGCCGATGACGGCAAGGACAAGGAGCGCTACCAGCCCCCGATCTCCGTCCCGCTCGACCAAGCGCCACAAGTGATCGGTGTGACGACAGACGGCGATGTGCCGCTGTTGAACATCCCCGTCGGGCAAGTCGGGCTGGTGCGCATCGGCCCGTGTCGCGGTGTCGGGGGGCAAGCCAAAGTGTTACTCCACCATCTGGCCGATCTGTTGCCCAACGTGCTTGACACGCTGGTCGAGACCGACCGTTTGAAAATGCAAACCGACGTCGTCACCACGTCCGACCATGCATTGCGTGCCGTCTGCGCGATGGCCTTGGATCAGGAAGCGGTGCTGACGAAAACGCTGGCGATGTTCGCGACGGCGCTTGGCTTCTCCGGCAACCTGCTGTTCATGCAGCACGGCACCAAGACGGAAGTGCTCGTCCGCAGCGGTTTCTCCGCCGAAGCGGAACGCCGCCTGACCGCCAGTGCCGCGCCCGCCCGCCACCTGTGGAACCTGATCGGGCATCGCGATCTGCTCCTGATGCACAACGGCGACACCAACTACGCCAAAGTCGCGGCCGCCATCGGCAACGGGACGGATGACCGCAGCGACTTGTATCTCCTGAGCAAGATCCACACCGGCTCAGGGACGGCGTTGCTGCTGTCGCGCCTGCCGCATCTCGCCGACACGGGGCTGACGGAGGCGCAATTGATGACCACGGCGGCCACGCTGGTCAAACAGCTCGCCCACCTGATCAAGACGCAAAACAACCTCAAGCCGTTGTCTGCGTCGTACATCGACCTGTTGAAGTCCCTGTCGCGCACGATCGACAACCTGAACCCGTACACGGTCGGCTACTCGGAGCTGATGAGTCGCTATTCGATCATCATTGCCCAGGAAATGGGCTTGCCGTTGCGGGAGATTCAGGACATCTCGCTGGCGGCGTACTTGAGCAACATCGGGGTGCTCGGGCTGTCTGAGGACTTGTACTTGAAAGAGGGGCAGTTCTCGGAAGTCGAGTATGAAAAGATGAAGTTGCACGCCGAGGTCGGGGCCGCGATCATCGAGTTGACGATCGGCAACCAAGCGGTCGCCGCCTACATCCGCCATCACCATGAGCGGATGGACGGCAACGGGTACCCGGCGGGGCTTGGCGGTGCGGAGATTCCGCTCGGCGCACGGATCATCGCCGTGGTGCAGACGTTCCTCGCCAAGATCAACGGGCGCAAATACCGCGAACCGCTCGGGTTCGCCCAAGCGCTCAACCTGCTGAAGTCGGCGTCCGGCAACCAGTTGGATGCGGACGTGGTGAACGCATTGATCCGCTGGTTTGAGAAAAAGCAGCAGACCGTGACGCGTCGCGGGCAATCGCTCGGCCCGTGCTGGGAGATGTGCTGTTCGACGGCGGAGATTTGCAAGAGCTGTCCGGCGTATGGGCAGACGGAGCGTAACTGCTGGGAGTATGAACGTAACAATTGCCTCGCGCATGGCAAGGTGTGTGAGTCGTGTTATGTGTATACGGAAGCGATGGCAAGGAAGGCGAAATAGAGAAGTGGTTGGGTAAGGTCGATGTGGCTTGGTCAGGCAAGCGATCATCTTGCTAGGGAACGATACAAGAGCTTTGCGGCTTAGTACCGAAACCCTTCATCACAACCGGTCATACCCATCAGGACGGCTCAGGTGCACAAACCCTTGTGCCTGTGCCGTCTCCCGATGGATCGGCTCAAGGCCGGCGGACACGGCGAACACGCGGAGTCCCGCCGGCTTTTTGTGTGCCCGCAAACGCCCCAGTTGCACCTGCACCCACGGGTCGGCGAGCAAGTCGCCACGCCAGTCCTCCCAGAGCACGCCGTCCAAGTGGGGAGCGGAGTGGTCGAGCGTCTCGAAGGCGCGGTTCTGGATCAGGAGCAGGAAAGGGAACTCGCCACGAACCTTTTTCAAAAAGGTGGTGTAGGCGAGTCTCATCTCCTCTCGACTCAACGGGTCGGCGACGACCTCGTCGATGTCGGCGACCGTGTCGAGAAACACGCCGTCCATGCCGCGTGCGACGATCTGCGTGCGGATCTCTTGAAAGAGCAGTTCTTGATAACCTTGGTGCCTGATGTCCATC
>DASTWJ010000043.1:0-15224 GCA_035776695.1 Bacilli bacterium | reverse complement strand
GTGACCAACGCCCAGCAAGAAACCACAAAGTACACTTACGACCCCAAGGGTCAACTGACCGCTGTCACTGACCCGATGGAGCATACGACGACCTATTCGTACGACCCCTTCGGGCACTTGGAATCGCAGACGGATGCAAATGGCAACACGTACTCTTTTACCTATGATGAACTGGGACGGTTATCCTCGCTCACCGATCCTGAGAACAACGTAATCAACTACGAGTACGACCTCGACACCCTGACAACGAAGATCATCTATCCGGGTGACCGTGCAGACAACACCGCAGCGATCTACGCAGATAATGATGCCGACGACGCTGCCAACGCCCCCGAAGTCTCAGAAACCTATCGCTACGACCAAGCGGGCAACCTCGTCGAACACATCGACACACGCAAAAACAAATTCACCTACACATACGATGCTCTTAACCACCTGACTAAAGTCATCACGCCCCAAGGCGAGACGAGCTACGACTACGACGTCCTCGGGCAGTTGACCGCCGAGATCGACGCGACGGGCAAGGCGACCCGCTACGGCTACGACAAGTTGGGTCGACTGGAAACCGTGACGGACAAGCTTTCTAACGTCACGAAGTACATCTACGACCCCAAAGGCGTCTACGTCGAAGAACTTCTGCCAAACGAAAAGAAAAACCGCGTCGAATACAACGCAGTCGGGCAAGTGGTGCTCACACAGGACGCGGAAGGGGCGGTTACCCGCTACGAGTACGACGAGTGGGGGAACCTGTCTAAGAAAATCAACCCGCGCTTGGACGAGGCGACCTATACCTATGACAACGTAGGTCGCTTGCTAAGCATCGTCGACCCGCTCAAGAACACGACCTCATTTACCTATGACAAAAACGGCAACCTGCTGACTCGCACCAACACCCTTGATCAGACATGGGCTTACGAATACGACGACGCCAACCGTCTGATCAAACTGACCGATCCGATGCTGCAAGTCAGTAAGTTCGACTATGACAAAAACGGCAACCTGACCTATTACCTCGACCCGATGCTGCGGGAAACCAAGTTCCACTACAACGCCCGCAACCTCATGGATGAGAAAATCGACCCTGCCGAATACAAGACCACCTACGCCTACGATGGCGAAGGAAACCTCATCAGCGAGACCGACCACGACGGCGTATCTGTGAAGTACGGCTACGATGCCTTAAACCGCCTCACCTCCAAAACCGACGGAGAAGGCAACAGCACGACCCTCTCCTACGATGTGCTCGGCAATGTCGAATCGGTCACGGACGGAAACCTATACACAACCACCTACGACTACGATGCACTGGGTCACTTGACCTCCGTCGTAGATCCGGAAAGCGGCATCACGTCCTACCGCTATGACAAGATGGGCAACCTGCTGGAGCAAAAAGATGCGAAGCTCCAATCGACTTTGTGGACGTACGATGGAGTCGGGCGCATGCTCTCCGAGCAAACGCCGGACGGAGCGCTGACCAAGTTCGGCTATGACGCGATGGGCAACCTGACCTCGCGCATCGACGCGGCGGGGAAGTTGACTTCTTACAGCTATGACGAGCGTCAATTGCTGACGGGCATCACCTACCCGAGCGGATCGAAGTCCGCGTTTGGCTACGACAAGATCGGTCGCCTGACATCGTCTTCCAACCCGACGGCGTCCGAGTCCTATGTCTACGACGACCTTAATCGAGTCACTAGCATGACCAACAGCATGAACGGCACGTCGGGCACCCTGAGCAAAACCACCAAGTTCGACTACGACAAAGTCGGCAACCGCACCGCTATAACCGATGCGGACGGGCTACAGATCAAATATACCTACGACAATCGGGATAACATCACGTCGATGACCGACCCGGACGGCTTGGTCACAAGCTACACCTATAACGCCCACAACCAAGTCACGAATATCACCGGCGGCGACCTGACTTCAACCGCGATCGCCTACGATCACAGCGGGCGCAAACAGCAAATCACGACCCGAACGCAAACCGGCTTGCTGTCCAGCTACGCCTACACCTACGACGGCGTAGGCAACATCCTGACGCAAACCGAAGAGGATGGCGCAGTCACCTCTTACACCTACGACAAACTCGACCGCCTGACCGAAGCCACCTATCCGAAAGACAAGATCGAAACCATCCGCAACACCTACTACACCCCGCCGTTGGACAAGCAATACCCCGATGGCGCAGACGGCAGCGGCGATGTGGACACCGATGCTCCGACCTTCCCTGACGTCACCTCACCGCAATTGAACGTCCCGTTCCCGAATGCTGGCGGGAAGGGCAACAGCGGACGGAATGCAGGTAGCGGGAAGGACAAAGACCCGGCATCGAGTGACCCGACGCCGTCCACCGGAACAAGCACTCACGGCGGATCGTCCAGCGGTAGCACTTCTGGTGGTAACACGAATGGGAACAGCTCGAACGGAGGCAACGGCTCCCACGGAAATAGTGGAAGCTCGAGCACATCCGATACTAGTAAAGGCAACAGCGGCAACTCCACTCACAGAAACGGTTCCGGTGGCAACAGTGACCACGGAAATAACAACGGAAACGGCCACGGCAACAACGGAGACAAAGGCAACAACGGGCACGCCTACGCATACGGCAAGAACAAAAAACGCTATGGCGGCGACACTCCGCTGTCCGCCGACTCCTACTCCGTTGAACTTGGCTATCCCGAAAATTACGTCCCGGAAGACCCGGACTTCTTCTTGAACCCGGTCTCCCATGTCACCTACACCTACGACAAAGTCGGCAACCGCACCAGCATGACCGACGACTATGGCATCATCGAATACAGCTACGACAAAAACAACCGCCTGCTCGAAGCAGACGGCGATACCTACACATACGACATCCTAGGCAACCTGACATCTCGCACCACTCCATACGGGCCGGTGACCTACAGCTACAACGACGACAACCAACTGAGCGAGGTCGCCTACATCGACGGCACCTTCGTCCGCTACTTCTACGACGCCTACGGACGCAAAGCCAAGCGCCAAGAGCAATACTACGACCTCAACGACCCCGGCGCTTCGATGGGTCAAGGAGCAGGAAGCGACAACAACCCCGGCCAAGGTCACGCCTACGGACATAACAAGAACAACCCCAACGGCGGTATCGGCACAGGAAACGGCCAAGGCAGCACGAAGTCTAACGGCAAGAGCAGCAACAAAAGCAATGCCGGAGGGAACGGAAAAGGTAAAGGCAACGCCAGCACCGCCCACACCAGCGGTGGCAATGGAGGTAGCGGCAACAACTCTCGCATCTCCAACTACCACCTAAAACAAGAAATCACCCACTACCTCTACGACGGCAACAACCTGCTCAGCGAATACAACGCCGACGGCGACATCCTCGCCGAGTACTACCGTGGTGCCAACGACCAGATCGTCGCCCGCCAGATGTTCGGCTTCCAAGGTCGCAAAGACCAAGGCTACCTCGGCAACCTGCGGGACCGTGGACACAAGCTCTTTTACCACTACGATGCAACAGGCAACGTCACCGACCTGACCGACCACTTGGGCAGCACCGTCCTGAAGTACCGCTACGATGCGTTCGGCGGCGTGTTCACCCAACTGTGGAACCCGTACAACCAAGTCGGTCTGACAGGTAAAAGCTACGATATCAAAGCCAGCCTGATGGACTACAGCACCCGTTGGTATTCCCCAGCAGTAGGACGGTTCACCACTCAAGACACTTGGCTTGGAAATGCCTACGACTCACAAAGCCTAAACCGCTACATCTACGTCACCAACAACCCGATCAACTTCTCCGACCCCACCGGCCATTCGCCCTGCCGTGACAACTCTGGCGGTGGAATCAGTTGCGGCTACGACCCCAACCCTGACAACTGGGGCTCCACGCAGAGCGACATCCCGAGCAACGGCGGGAATACACCGCCCGAACCGACGCCGCTTCCGGGGCCGGATGACGAGCAACCGGGTTGGATGAAAGTGCTCGAGCGGCAAGAAGCCTTATACCATGCCGCTCAAGACGCACCCGTTGAATTCTCAACTGCATCACTAAAGCATTTCGACTATTCAACGTTTGATATCCAAGATCAGAAACAGACTCTTGTGTATGGCATCCTACCGTTCTTCCCGGAACAAGGAGCAATTACAGGTAAAGACTATCGGTTTGAGGAGTTCCATGGCGATGAGTTGATGAAATTGGATACGCGCCAACTTTCTCTTCGCTTGGAGCTTGTTTCAGCAAAAGCCGTGGCCCAGACGGAGTGCCTAAACATGGCAGCCCAGGGCATAAATATCGCAGCCGACGATGTCTGTCGCAACGCGGCTGCGCAAAGTGGATACGGGCCAGCTGACGCAGTAGCGGTTACCCCGCTTGTAGGTGGCATGGTTGAGAAGACCGGCGATAAAGTAATTTCAACCATTTCTTCTTTTTTCAATGATATTAAGACTAGGAAGGTGCAGGAAAATGATGTAGTTCCTTATCGCCCAAGTAATGCACCTCTTGAAAATCATCATGGCGTGCTAGATGTATGGGCTAAAAATAACATACCAAACTATATAAGTAGAGGTGCCGATACTCCAACAATAGCGTTGACACCAGAGCAACATAATGCTACAAAAGCAGTATATAGGGACTGGCTTTTCGAAAAAACCGGGAAAAAAGTGGGGGGAAAGGTAGATTGGAAAGCAATCGCTCCACAGGAAATGCAATTATTAAGTGAGAGGAAATTTGATTCTGCAGGTGTTTCTCAGTCCGCGCGACAAGATTACTATCGAGCTTTACATCAATACATCTATAGGGAGTAGTTAAGAATGAGCATAAGAAACGTACTAAAAATGATAACTAACGCACCGGGTTGTGTAGTATTCCCTCCACAAGGAATTCCAACAATAGATCCTACATTAGAGTTGCCACTGGATGTACATGAATTCTATGAGGTGTGCGGTGGTGTCACATTATTTCAGCATGCTGACTATCAAGTTAATATTGTGCCCCCACAAGAATTTGTTCTTTCAAACCCAGTACTCGTAGGAGAGAGATGTGAGGAGGACATCTCCTCCAATTGGTACCTTGTAGCTAATGACGGTCACGGCGAATATCTGACAATTGACCTTGACCCCAGTCGTCTTGGAAGATGTTACGACAGTTTTCATGACCGACACGGTGTTGTAGGCGAGTCCTCTATCATTGCTTTGTCATTCACTGATTTATTGGAAAGACTCATTAAGAATAAAGGTCAGTATTGGTACTGGCTACAAGACGACTTCGCATCATTAGGCGATGCATACGAGGAACTCTAGAGAAAAATTAAGTAGACGTAGAGAACGATTCATTCTACAAGTTCAGTATCGTCTCTGTCCGCGTATTTTTTGGCTGTTCGCCAATTCAGGTTCATTCGATCTGCAATTTCAGTGATCGAATATCCTTCGTGTTCACGCAAAAATTTGATATACTGTTACTCAGGCACTTTCAACATCCTCTCGATCCCCCTTGGTCATCGCAAACCGTAGGGTAAGTTAGTAGATCGATGTTGGCAAGTGCTTGTTTAATGCCAAAATGTCGCGGGCAAAGTCTGCACTTTTACGCCGCGACATTCTGCATTTTCATTATGCGACAAACAGAGGTTATCAGTAATGAAAATAGAATCCATTTTACTACCGCCTTCATCTCCAATAAATTGCGGAGAACGAGATAGTTGGGTGACCATGGAAGAATTGCTGGGTACTTCGTTACCTCCTGACTATAAAGAATTCATCGATATGTACGGCACAGGATCTATTAATGAATTTCTTTGGGTACTCAATCCTTTCGAAAAAAATGAGTATCTGAATCTGGTCCTCCAGAATAAAGTTGCCCTTGATGCCTACTCTGTTTCCAAAAGCCAGTTCCCAGAAGACTTTCCACATAATGTCTTCCCTGAAAGTAACGGTCTCTTACTATGGGGAGGAACTGATAATGGAGATGAGCTTTTCTGGTTAACAAAAGGAGCACCTGATGTATGGTCTCTTGTGATTTATGAAACGCGATCATGTGAATACAGCGAGTATGATTGCACAATGTCTCAATTTTTATATGATATTCTGAGTGGGACTTTGACTTGCGAAATTTTGCCCGATGATTTTTCCGACATCGACCCTACTTTTACATCAATAAAAATAGAGTAGTAACAATACATTGGGTACTTGACAATCATTTGGCGGTTGAGCGTTCCCACCTGTTGCAAGATGTAAGCTCCCTTCACTAACTATAAGGGAACCTGAACGACAAAAGACCCCATTACTCAAAATGGGGTCTTTTGTGTTGCTATCCGTCCATTGGCTTGTTACTCCCCACCATACTCACTCAAAATCTTCTGCGCCACACTCTCCGGCGTCGGCAGTTGGTTCTCTTCCTTCAACTTCAAGAACCGCTCGCGATCCGGGAAGTGGGACTTGCGGATCGTCGCTTGCATGTTGGTGTCCATCACGCCGGGGTTGATGTTGTGGATGTGCATGTTAGCGTTGCCTTCGTAGCGGGTCGCCAGCACGTCGTAGAACATCTCGTTCCCCGCCTTCACCGCGCAGTAGACCGCCCAGCCGCCGATCGGGCGCTTCGCGGCGCCGGAGGATATGTTGAGCAGGCGCACGCGCTTCGTCGCTCGCTCCACGGCCGGTAGGGAGAACAGCGTGTTGGTCAGCAGCATCGCCGCCGTCACGTTGACCTGCACCGCTTGGATGATCGCCTCGTCATCGAACGTACCGACCGGACCGATCGGCTCGACGACCGCCGCGTTGTTGATGAACACGACTTCCTCCGTCTCCTCATCGATCCATTTGGCAAAATCATCGGCGGTCGGCAACGAAGTCACGTCGGCCAAGTCAGTTTGGAACAGCACGATCCGCTCGTCTTGGGTCGCCGCCTCCTCCTGCTCCGCCAAGAAGCGACGGGAGAGGCAGACGATCCGTGCGTTTTCACGGTCTTTTTTTGCCAGTACTTCTTTAAAAAAGGCGTTGCCGAGACCACCGGATGTGCCTGTAATGATGTATGTTTTCATATGTATCCTCCTATTCGTTAGAAAGTGGCTTATAAGTGGGCGCGCGGTACTCGATCAACCAGCAGTCGCGCATTTCCCCTTCGTGCCACTCCTGTTTCGGGAGCCGTTTCACTTTCTGATACCCGCACTTTTCGTAGACATGAATCGCCCGCTCGTTCCAAGCCTGCGGGTCCATCACGATTCTGTCCGCGCCGATCTGTTCGCGCAGGTAGTCGGTCATGCCCTGTACCAAGCGGGTACCAAGACCCCGTCCCCAGCAGGACGTTTCCCCGATAAATTGATCCATGCCATAGACGCTCTCCTGCGGGTCGTATCCGTACTTCGCTTTGGATTCCGAATCCAACGCGTAGAACTGGATGTAGCCGATCGGGTCGCCCGCCCATTCGACGAGACAGCCGCTGGTGCCTGTATCTCCCGTTTTCGGCAAAAAGACTTCGCGCACCTTCGCCGCGTCATGCGGTCGGTCGCGTCCTTCATAGTATTGCAAGACTTGGGGGTCGCTCAACCATTTGGCGAGCACTTCCATATCCGACTCCTGCAACCGGCGTACCCCTAGATCCCCTGTTTGAAACAACCGCATCCGTTCCCCTCCTTCTTTATAAAAATTCTCATCATGCCCTGTTTTTTCCTGCTCGTTGCACAAAAAGAGAGAGCCGCTTGAAGCAGCTCTCACTTAGCAAATATCGGAAACAGCAGACGACGCCCGAAGGCGGCGCCCGTTAGTCTTCGAAGTCGTCGTCGTCTTCGAATTCGACATCCTCGATGTCCTCGTCGTCTTTCATCACCGGGGCGTCTACGGTCAGGACCCAGACTTTGGTTTGACCGACGACTTCCACCGCCAGCTCTTTTTCGACGCGCACGAGGATCTCATGGCCGTTGTCGACCACGGTCGCATCGAGGCAGTTCGGTTGTTGCAACACTTTCGCGCTCACTTCCAAGCCGTCGCGCAGGCAGTTCGGGTCGAGTTCACGCAGCGGGATCGTGTCGGTGTAGGATACGGTGTCTTTGGCAATCGCCGTTTCGGAGTTGCCGTGGTAAGAGTACCAGACGTTAATGTCTAATCGACCGTGAACTTCGACGGAATCACCGACCAGTTCGGCTTCGTAGGAGTGGTTCATCACCCAGCAGCCGCCGATGGTGGTGGGGCGATTCGCCGGACGCACCGTGTATGTGGTCTGCGAGTACTTGCTACCCTTGCCGCAAACCGCATTCGTGATGATTTCCCGGGCGCGGTAGTCTTTGTTACCCATCTCGCTACCTCCTCTTATTGGTTCAAGTACGTGCAGGGCATCGGATGGTATCGCCACTTGGCGAAGCGTAAGCCCAGTACGTCGCAAGTTTTGTACCATGTTATGCGGGACATTTGCCTTTGGTGCACGTGCCACGGGTGATGGCCCCGTCGGGTGATCCGCCCGTGGTCATCTGTCCCTCACCCTCATCGTATGCCTATACCCGCAAGTGGTGACTGCAAATCAGCAGTATTATGTGTATGAAGGCAAGTCGGAAAAAAAGACCCCGTTGCCGTAGCATCGGGGTCGAGGAGAGGAGAAGTACTGTGCTGTAGAGTATGTATTGGGGTAGCTAGGGGTGAGCGGGATCGCACAGGCGAACAGGGCATTTGCGTCCGCTACTACGGCTCTGCTACAAATTCCACATCCGTTTCCGCCGTGGTGCCGTCTTTTTCGGCGGTGACGTGACCGTTCCACGTGCCCGGTTTGGGAAATGAGGTCGTGCCCGTGTAGCGGCCGGTTTCGACTTCTTGGAGGTCGAGGGTGAGCGGTGTCGCGGTGGTGTCCCCTTGCGGTTGCAGGGTCAGCGTTACCTGAGCACCTGGAATCTCGATGTCTTGTTTCTTTTCGGTTAGGGTGAGGCCGAAAAAGGTCTCTTGCCCAACGACGGGTTGTTTCGGCGTCAGGTCAAAGGTGGCGTTGATCCCGCATGTGAGCGGGTTTTGCGGTTCGGCGCTGCATCCGTTGAGCAACAGAGCCCCGCCGAAGAGCACAGCGACCGTAGCGGCACGTACTTTTTTCATGTTATGTCAGCCTCCCATTTCGGACATGCTACGTTCGAGTACAGAGGAAAGGTGGGGGTCGACAACATGCCGAACCAGAAGAGCATCTTCCGAAACAAAGTTGATTTTGCTCGTGAAGAGTTCGCCACCGAACTGTACAAACCGAAGGGCATCCCGCGGATGCGGGAGAAAAAGTCGCAGCAAGGCCAGTACACCCGTCTCGACTTCACGCACAAGTCGCTGAAGCGGCAAATGCATGAGAAGTTGGGCGGGCGCTAACCTTTTCTGTCGCTTCCCTCGGCAAAACCCGCGTTCCGTTGGGAGCGCGGGTTCTTTGTTTGGCTTTGCATTTTCGATTCGATTATTCGATGGTGAAGACGGCACCCTGTTCCGCGACCAGCACGTCGCGTCCGAACGCCGCTTCCGCCTCCGCTTTTAACAGGGAACGGTCGTAGCCGGGGTAGATGTGCGTCAGGCAGAGTTGCTTGACACCGGCTCTTTTCCCGATCTCCCCTACTTCTTTGGCAGTGAGGTGACCGATGCTCGCCGGGCCTTTGTCTTTTTCCAGCCAAGACGCTTCGCAGAGGAAGAAATCAGCCCCGGCCGCGATCTGCTCCAGGTTCTCGGACGGGCCGGAGTCGCCGGAGAAGACGAAGCGCTTGCCTTGGTACTCCGCCGAGATCGCCAAGCACGGGATCGCGTGGACGACGTCGGTAAAGGTAAACTTGATGCCGCACAAAGTCAGCTCCGAGTTGGCGTCAAGCGGCTGTGCATCTACATGATCCGGCAAAGGCAGCGTGTTGAAGTCGGCCGCCGGTTCCTTGTTGGCGTAGATCGTCAGCGGCTCTTGGCGCATCCCCTGGAAGCGGTGAATCATCACGGCATAGCGCAACACCGGGATATCGGCATTGTGGTCGGCATGGTGGTGCGTGAGAAGCATCGCGTTGAGGTCTTTGACTTCAATGTGCTTCAACAGTTCGGACAGCACGCCGCTGCCGCAGTCGATCAGCACGTTGCCTTCCGTGGTGGACAGCAGATAGCCGGTCGTCGCGCCGCCCGGTGACGGAAAAGGGCCCGTTTCCCCGAGAATTCGCAGTTTCATCATATCAGCAGTTCCTCCTCTTGCGCGGTGACGATCGGGCGTGGTGCGTCGGACAGTTTGTCGCCCAGTCGTTCCAGTTGCGCCACCGCTTCGTCCAGGTCATCCGCGTTGATGTGCTGTTTGTCGCCTTCGTATTCGGCGAGTTTGTGCTCGTAGCGCGGATCGTAGTATTGCTCCAAGAGCTGTGCGGTGAACGTCTCGTAATCCCCTTGGTTGAACAGGTCTTCCAGCGCTGTGTAGTCGGCCGGTTGGAAGCGTTTGCGAATCTTCTGCAACGAATCTTCCAAGGCGGTGTGAATGGCGGCGTTGTCGTGGGGCAGGTAGTCTTCGATCAAACGCTCCACCCGCTTGTCCATCGACGCTTCGATCACCACGTGGATGCCGGCGTGCTTCGCCTCTTCCAACCAATCGGGCATCACGGAGCGGCCGATGCGCTTGCTCTCCGCTTCCATGAAGACGGCGCGGTTCGGGTCGAGTGTGCGCAACGCTTCGAACAGACCCGAGTCGAACGATTTCTGGTTCGAAGGCTTGCCCAGCCCGACCGCCCCGAACACGGAGCCGCGGTGGTTCGCCAACTTTTCCAGATCGAGCACTTGGTGCCCGCGTTCCTTCAGTTGGAGCAGGATGCGAGTCTTGCCCACACCGGTCAAGCCGTGCAGGACGATCAGCGGCGCATCCAGACGCTCTTGCAACGCCAACTTTTCCAAAACCATCTGGCGGTAGGCGCGGTAACCGCCTTTCAGCCGCTTGACGGGGTATTTGAGCAGATCCATAAACGTGCAGGCTGAATAGCTGCGCATCCCACCGCGCCAGCAGAAGATCACCAACTCGCCGTGTTTCATCAGCTCTTCCATCTGCTCGACGAGCTGCGGGATCTTCGGTGAGACGGTCATCATCGCCAAGCGGCGAGCGGCGGCCGGGCTTTCCTGTTTGTAAGTCGTACCGATCAGCACGCGTTCTTCATCGGTAAACAGCGGTACGTTGACGCTGCCGGGGATCGTGCCCTCGGCAAATTCGCTCGGCGAACGCACGTCGATCAGGACGCGGTTCGGAATGGAATAGATCTCCGGGGCCGTTAGATCGCGAAAAGGCATGTTGTATCCACTCCATTATTTGACAAAATCAGTTATTTTTGCGCGAAATCAGGGTGAAAGGCGCGGTTTTTCTCATTTCCATGGAAATCCTCAGGTACGGCATAGACTTCTTCGATCTCGATCATCTCGACTTCTTTCCCCGTGTGCAAGCCGGCGGCGTTTGCTTCGTCAGTGTCGATATGAAAATCGAGCTTGTACGACGGTGACACGCGCGCGATCACATGGTCAAAGATCACGCCACGCTCCCCTGTCGTTTTCACCATCACCTGCTGATGGTCTTTCACGCCGAAACGACGGGCATCCTCCGGGGAAAAGTGAATGTGGCGCATCGCGACGATCAGGCCGTCTTCGAGTCGCACTTCGCCTTGGGGGCCGACCAGCGTCAGACCGGGCGTGTGGTCGATGTCGCCCGATTCGCGGACGGGAACGTCGAGACCGAGCTTGCGAGCATCGGTGTGCGAGACTTCCACCTGCGTATGCGGGCGGGTCGGGCCGAGGATGCGGACTTTCTGGATCGTGCCTTTCGGGCCTTGCAGGTCGACCGTTTCTTCGGATGCGAACTGGCCGGGTTGGGACAGGGGCTTTTTTGGATGCAATTGTGCTCCTGAGCCGAATAGAGCCTCCAAGTCCGCTTGGCTGAGATGGACATGTCTGGCAGAAACGCCAACCGGTACCTTCATTGGTGTTCTCCCCCTCCGATTATAACATGGGATTCGTTGTTCGTAGCGTACCCGCAGACGGAAAAAGCAAACGAAAAGACCGCCTGTAAGATCAGGCGGCCCTGCCGTGTTTTGGGACGAATTAGCGATGCGAGGTGAGGTACGCCGACTTCGCTTGAAGTTGGCGCACGGTCTCAAGCGGAACGTGGACGCTGCCGAGGTCGCCGCGATGTTCCGCACCGCCGCCGTGGAAGTCGGAGCCGCCCGTGGCGATCAGACCGTGGTGTTCGGCGAGCGCTTCGTAGTGCTTTCGTTTGTCCGCGTCGTGGTCGGGGTGGAATGCCTCCAGACCGACCAGTCCCAGCGGCACGAGGGTATCGAACAGGTAGTCTTTTCCAAACAGGCCGGGATGAGCGACGACCGGCACGCCGCCCGCTTCGAGGATCAGCGAAACGGCTTGCTCGGGCGTGATCTTCATCCGTTCGACGTAGCCGACTTTGCCCGCTCCGAGGTATTTGTTGAAGCTGTCGGGGATGTCGGTGGCATAGCCCTTGCGAACGAGCACGCGGGCGATATGCGGACGGCCTACAGCCCCACCCTTCGCTTCGGCAACCACTTCGTCGCGGGTGATGTCAAGGTCTGCCTGTTGGAGTTTGACGATCATGTTGTCCATTCGGGTAAGACGGTCGTCGCGCATCTGTTGCGTCAAGTCACGCAACGCTTGGTTGTTCGGGTCATAGTAGTAGCCGAGCACGTGAACTTCCTTGCCTTCGAATTCGGTGCTCAGTTCGATGCCCGGCACCACTTCCACCCCCAGCTCGACACCGGCCAATTGGGCCTCTTGGAGACCGCCCGTGGTGTCGTGGTCGCTGACGGCGACGGCGGCAAGGCCGTTTTTCTTCGCCAGTTCGACCAGTTCGCGCGGGGTGAATGTGCCGTCGCTGGCGGTGGTATGTGCGTGGAGGTCTGCGATCGGTTGTTGCTGCATCGTGGAAACGACTCCTTTTGTCTAGTCCTAGTCCTTGAGCACGTCGAGCAGAACGCGCTTGAAGTTTTCACCCATTATTTTTCGCGTGACGGTGTCGCCGTATGCTTTGACCAGCGCTTCTTGCAGGCGCGGGTAGTCGCCGCCGTGGCGCAGGTCGACCATCGTCGTCTCAATGCCGTCAAAATCGGAGCCGAGGGCGAGGTGGTTTTCGCCGCCCAGCGCGAGGATGTGGTCGACGTGGCGGAGCAGGTCTTGGATCGTCACTTGTTCTTTGTCCGAAACGAAGTACGGCACATAGGTCAGCCCCACCGTGCCTCCCGCTTCGATGATCGCCCGAATCTGGTTGTCATCGAGGTTGCGGCGGTGGTTGTGGATCGCTTTGGCGTTCGAGTGCGAGGCGATAAACGGTGCGGTCGACTCTTCGACGACGCCCCAGAAGCCTTTGGGGGCGAGGTGCGAGACGTCGACGACCATCCCGAGGCGGTTCATCTCGCGCACCACTTCTCGACCGAACGGGGTCAGGCCGCGGTCTTGCGGTTCGCCGACGCCGTCTGCGATGCAGTTGCCCGTGTTCCACGTCAGCCCCATCGCTCGCACGCCCAGTTGGTACATGATCCGCAACTGGCGCAGGTCGCCTTGCAGGCAGCCGCCTCCTTCGATCGAGAGCAAACCGGAACGCAGGCCGAGCTCGAGGTTTTTGTTCAGGTCGACTGTCGAGAGCACAGGGCGCATCTTGCCGCCGACGCAGACGCGCTGGTAGAACATGTCGATCATGCCCAGCACGGCGCGCAACTGCTCCCCGTCGGTCAAACGATCGTCCGGAAACAGCACGAAGACCTGCAGGTCGATGTCCGCTTGGCACAGGCGCTTATAGTTGAGATGCAACGTGTCGCAGTCTTCGTAAAAGTCGAGGTGTTCGCGGTCCATGCGGTAGAGAATATCGGCATGCCCGTCGATCAGCAGGAATTTCTCCTGTTGTTCCTGGGCGTTCGATTGGCAGTGGTCGGTCATCGTGTATGCCCTCCTTCGGATAAACCTGTCTTGTTCCATTCTGGATGCGTATAAAAAAACCTGCTTATCCCAATTGATAAACAGGCGGTAACCAAGCTTGATGTATGTGGAAATCGAAAATAAGTTCTGAATCGAATTAGCGCGGTTCGACGATCAATTTGATGGCGGTACGTTCTTCGCCGTCAATCATGATATCGGTGAACGCCGGGATGCAGATCAGGTCTACGCCGCTCGGTGCGACAAATCCGCGTGCGATCGCCACCGCCTTTACCGCTTGATTCAGTGCGCCCGCCCCGATCGCTTGGATCTCTGCGTTTCCACGTTCGCGAAGGACTCCTGCTAATGCGCCGGCTACGGAATTAGGGTTAGATTTTGCTGAAACTTTTAATACATCCATTTCAAAGTACCTCCTTTGGGTTGGATCGATAGGACACTTTATCTATATTCGCCCCATGCAAAAGTATTCCTTCCGAAGAAAGTCGAATTTTCTCAAAAATCCGCCAGAAGGATTGAAGGAGGTATTGAATGACGTTTAAGTTCCGCAAATCAACTGAACAGCGAGGTCTCCTCTTCGACCCACGGGCGGTGCGGCGTGATCGAGATCCGCTCGATGTGGATCGCTTTGCCGTTCGCGTCCGTTTCGAAAAAGACGCCGTGCAGTTGTGTGTCCCCTTGCGCCACTTCAAAGCGGGTCGGCAGTTGGGTCAGAAACTTCTGCAACACGAGGTCTTTGGTGAAGCCGATGATCGCGTCATACGGCCCGCACATGCCGACGTCCGACAGGTACGCGGTGCCGTTGTTCAGAATGCGCTCGTCAGCCGTCTGTACGTGCGTATGGGTGCCGACGACAGCCGATACGCGACCATCCAGATAATGAGCCAGCGCCTGCTTCTCCGCCGTCGCTTCGGCGTGAATGTCGACAAAAATATGCGAGGTTTGGTCGCCGATCTCCTTGAGGATCGCGTCCGCCTTGCGGAACGGGTCGTCGTAGTCGCCGAGGAACGCACGACCGAGCAGCGAGATGATCGCGATCTGCTCGCGCCCGACTTTGCACAGCGTGTAGCCTTGCCCCGGCGCTCCCTCCGGGAAGTTCGCCGGTCGGACGACGCGGCGGTCCTGCCCGATGAACTGGCTCGAATCTTTCTGGTCAAACGCATGGTTGCCAAGCGTCAAGATGTCCACTTCGGCGTCAAACAGCGCTTCGGCCAGGCGGGACGTGATACCGCGTCCGTTCGGGGCGATGTTCTCCGCATTGGCGATGGTGATGTCCGGCTGGTAGTGCCGGAGCAGTTTGTCCATGTACGTCTCCACCATCTGTTTGCCGGGATGTCCGACAATGT
>DASTWJ010000042.1:0-10965 GCA_035776695.1 Bacilli bacterium | reverse complement strand
GATCATCTCGGTGACCGGATGCTCAACCTGAATCCGGGTGTTCATCTCCATGAAGTAGAAGCTGCCGTCTTCGTCATAGATGAACTCGATGGTACCTGCGCCGCAGTAGTTGACCGCTTTCGCCGCCGCAACGGCCGCTTCGCCCATCTCTTGGCGCTTCTCCGGCGTCAGAGCCGGGGACGGTGCTTCCTCGATCAGCTTCTGCAAACGACGCTGGATCGAGCAGTCGCGCTCGCCAAGGTAGATCGCGTTGCCGTGCGAGTCGCCCATCACTTGGATCTCGATGTGGCGCATCGAGGTGATAAACTTCTCCAAGTAGACGCCCGGGTTGCCGAACGCGGTCGCCGCTTCGGTTTGCGCCATCTGAATCTGACGGCGCAGGTCGTCACGGTCTTTGGCGATGCGGATGCCTTTGCCACCGCCGCCAGCCGTCGCCTTGATGATGATCGGGTAGCCGATCTCATCGGCGATCTTCACCGCTTCGTCGATGTCCTCGACGAGGCCTTCGGTGCCCGGCACGATCGGCACGCCGGCCGCTTTCATCGTGTCTTTGGCCACCGCTTTGTCGCCCATCTTGGAGATCGCTTCGGCGCTCGGGCCGATGAAGGTGATGCCGCACGCGTTGCAGAACTCGGCAAAGTCTTCGTTCTCCGCCAGGAAGCCGTAGCCCGGGTGGATCGCGTCAACGCCGATCGACGTCGCGAGGGACAGGATGTTCTTGATGTTCAGGTACGAATCGCGAGACGGGGTCGGGCCGACGCAATACGCTTCGTCCGCCAGTTGTACATGCAAAGCTTCGCGGTCCGCTTCGGAATAGATAGCGACCGTCGGGATGCCCAGTTCGCGACATGCGCGGATGACGCGAACGGCGATCTCACCACGGTTGGCGATCAGAACTTTTTGAAACACGTCACATTCCTCCGATCTTAGTCAAGCTTGACGCTGAACAGCGGTTGGCCGTATTCGACCAGTTGGCCGTTTTCAACGAGCACTTCGACGATCTCGCCTTTGACGTCCGCTTCGATTTCGTTCATCAGCTTCATCGCTTCCACGATGCAGACGATCGTTTTTTCCTCGACGCGGTCGCCCGCTTTGACGTAGTTCGCAACGTCCGGTGCCGGAGCGGCGTAGAACGTGCCGACCATCGGGGAGGTGATTTTATGTAAGTTGGCGTCTGCCGCTTTCGGTGCTTCCGCCGCCGGTGCCGGCGCTGCTGCCGGAGCCGGTGCCGCTTCGACGGTCGGAGCCGGAGCTGCCGCCGGGGCCGGTACCGCTTGTACAGCCGGAGCCGGTGGCGCTTGGACGACCGGAGCCGCCACCGCTACGCCTGCATCCGTCTTGCGGATCGACAGTTTGGTGCCATCCATTTCGTAGTTGAATTCCGAGATGCTTGTCTCATCGAGCAAGCGAACGAGTTCGCGGATTTCATTCAATTTGAACATTGCTGTATGTCACTCCTTGATACGTTTTAGTTTCCAAATTGTAGGATCGGACAAATATCCTCTACCAGTATAGCATATCCCATTCCAACGTTTCTACTTGCTGGTCGAATTGACAAGAGAAACCCCTTGCCGACGGGTGCGAGGCAAGGGGTTCTCGGGTTTTGCAAGCGACTTGCAATCTCTTATTCGTGGGCGGCGACTGTCACGTGCGCCGACGAGACGCCCATTTGCTCAGCGACCATTTTCATGATGTGAACCGCTTCTTTGCGGTCGATTTTTTGCGCTTGGACGATGACGTTGATCTTGTTGTCCTTCATCTCGACGATCGCATCCGGGTAGTCTTCGCCGACGAGCATGTCGGTGACCGCCGTGATCTTGTCATCGGTGTCATGCAGGGTAGCCAGGTCTTGCTTGGCTTTTTCGATTTCCTCCGGGGAGCCGGTGGCGATCATTTCTTCGAGTTGCTCCGCCTTCTTGCTCATCTCCTCCGATGCGGTCAGGTGGTAGGCGACAAAGTAGTCGCTTTGCTCCATCGCCGCTTGGGCGTTGGTGTCATCCCCTTGGGCGGCCGTCTGCGGCGCGTCGGTCGGCACCGGCTCGGTGTTGTTGTTGACCGTGTAGAAGCCGATCAGCATCAGGGACAGGACCATCATCGTGGACAACCAGATCGTTTGACGTTTTGCCATGGGTAAGTTCCTCCTTAGGATCATTCCGTTTGGGTTTTGGGTTGGGTCTTGCCGTCAAGCTTATATGGATGAAGTGTGGTTACTTCCTCGGGAGAACGGAGATACGGTGCGGCGGCACATCCAGAAAGCGTTCCACCGCTTCTTTGATCAGCGCTTGGTTGCGAATCTGCTCGGCCCCGCGGGCGACGACGATAACGCCGCGCACCGTCGGCTTGATCGTTTTGATCACCACCGGCTCGTCGGAGCCGTGGGCGTTGACCATGACGATCTGACCCTGTTCGTTGACCTGCGTGATGTCGCGCTTGCCGCCGGTCTTGTCGATCTCCTCGGTGTTTTGCGTGTTTTTCTGCGTGTTTTCGGCGATCACTTGCTCTTCGCTGGAGTCGATCGTGACCATGACCTCCACATCGGAGATTCCTTGCACCATGTTCAGGATCGTTTTCAACTTGTCGGCGTAGAGCTGCTCATACGTTTTGACCGTCGAGGCATCGGCGCCGACCGTTTGGGTACCGTTGACGGCACCCGTCCCGGCCGTCGGCGTGGACTGATCGAACCAAGCCAGCGGGTTGAGCAGGAGCAGAAGTCCGAGGCCGCCGAGTATCCAGAGTAGCTTTTTGTCCTTGAGCAGGTTCGGTATCTTCGGTGGTGTTGATTTGCTGTCGCCGTTTGCTTTTTCCATCCCCTCTCACCCCCTTGTCAGGATTCGTGCCAGTTCACGTGAACGTCGTCGACCGAGAGCTGATAGTCTTGCGCCAACTGCTGTCGGATCTGTTGCAAGGTGGTCCGATCTCCTTCCCGTGCGGACGGTGTATCGGCGGCGACATTCGCTTCCCCGCCGATCATCACCGGTTCGACCGGCTTCACCGGCTGCACGGCCGCCCGGTTTTCCTGGGCGTTCACGATCAGGTCGAGCCCGGCCAACGCTTGCGGGTTGCCTGCATCGTCCATCGCGAACGTCACGTCCACCCGCTCGACGGTGACCGGATAAGCGCTTTCGACGGTGCGGGAGATATGATCGTCGATCACCTGCTTCCATTGGTCGACCGTCTGGTGCGAAGCGTTTTGCGACAACGCCTCGCCTTGCGCCAACACCTGGTTGACGCTCGGCATCCCCCCGCCGCTCTCTCCCTGCAACATCGTGTCCAGCGAGAGGTCCATCTCGTAGGCGGAGCTGCCGTTGTAGATCTTGAGCACCGGGTTGAGCATGATCAGGATGATCAGAAGCCCCATCACCAGCCGCACGTAGCGCTGCATCTTGTTGCTTGGCAGCAGCATGTCGAGAAAGACGGCGAGGAAGATCACGAGGATCAGGCCGCGCATCCAATGGCTGAGAAATTCGATCATCGCACGCTCACCTCACCATCACCGACAGATTGCTGGCCGCGATGATGACGGCGATCGAGACGAAGAACATGAATCCGACCGTCGCCAGCGAGCCGAAGACGAGGATCAGGCTTTTGCCGATCGTCGACAGGCACTTGATGATCGGCGAGTCGCCGAGCGGTTGCATCAAGGCGGCGGAGATGTTGTAGATCAAGGCCAGCGAGAGAATTTTCAGCGCCGGAAACGCACAGACCAGCAGGACGATGGCCGCGCCGGAGATGCCGAGCGCGTTCTTCAAGATCAGCGAGGCCCCGACGACCGTGTCCGCCGCGTCGGAGAACAGCTTGCCGACGACCGGCACGAAGTTCGAGGACACGTACTTGGCCGCTTTGACCGAGACGCCGTCCGCCACCGCCCCCGCCGCTCCTTGGACGGAGACGACGCCGAGGAAGATGGTGAAGAACACGCCCATCACCCACACCGCCGTGCCGCGAAGCAGACCGGCCAGTTGCGTCACTTGGTAGCGGCTGGAAATCTGACTGACCAGCGTCAGGATCGCGGAGAAGAAGATCAGCGGGAAGACCACGAACTGGATCAGGTCGCCGATGCCGTTGACCAGAAACACGATCAGCGGATGGATCATCCCGGCTGAGGCGATGCCGCCCGTCGCCGCCAGCAGCGCGAGGTACATCGGGATCGATGCGATCATAAAATCGACCATCGTCTGGATCGCGTCTTTCGCATAGGCGGTCGCGGCGGCGAACGATTGGACGGCGAGGATCATCAGCACGAGAAAGCAGATGGCATGGGCGATGGTCGAGACGTTTTTGCCTTCAAACGCCGTTTGCATCGATTCGAGGATCGTCGCGAAGACGATCAGAACGATGATCGTGCCGAGCAACCGCGAGTTCAAAAAGAGTTCGTGAAACAAAAACTTGAGCAGTCCGACCAGCAACCCTTTGAGCACCGTGCCGATCTGACCGGCCAGCGCCAGTTCGATCAGGCGGCCTTGCAGTTCCGGCGGCAGGTATTCGTCATACTCGTGCGTGATGTCTTCCCAGAACTGGTCGAGGTCGTGCAAATCGAGTTGATCCAGTTGCTGTTGCACCAACGGGTCGGTCAACGCGGCCCCCGGCGCTTGCGGTATTTCCTGCCGCTCTTGGATCGAAGGAATATCTTGTGGCGGTCCGTTTGGCGGTGACGTGCCTTCTGCAAAGGCCGTACCCGAGTTCAACGTCGCCATGATGATCAGCGCGAGCAGAGCCAGAATCCGATACAGGCGTTTGACCATCGCCTCACCTCCTTTCTCGTGCGAAATCTCCTGCGAAGAGGCTTGCGCTTGTTCGTGCTTGGCCGCTTTTAAGTCGGCAGCATGTTCAGCACCGTTTCCACCACCCGTTGCACGATCGGCAGCGCAAGCACCAGGATCAGCACTTTCCCCGCCAGCTCGATCTTGCCGGCGATCGCCCCTTCACCCGAATCCTTGGCGATCTGGGCGGCAAATTCCGCGATGTACGCGATGCCGATGATTTTCAAGATCGTTTGCAAAAAGATCAGTTCCACACCCGCTTGCACCGACAATCGTTCGAGCAGGTTGATCACCAGCTGAATCTTGTCGAGCAGGAAGATGAAGATGAACACCCCGACGAGCAACGACAGCAGGAAGGCGATCTGCGGCGACTGTCCTCTCAGCACGACGATCAGGATGGTGGCGGCAAGGCCGAGTCCGACGATTTGGATGATTTCCATGCGTCTCAGACTCCCTAATGGCTCAGGAACACGTCACGCACTTTATCGAACAGGTCGCTGATGTAGCTGACCACCGTGAACATGATGACGATAAAGCCGGTCAGCGTCGCCCAATGCGCAAATTCTTCCTTGCCCGACTGCTTGAGGACCGTGTGGATGACGGCGGTGAGAATCCCTATCCCGGCGATGAAAAAGATGGCGTTGATCTCAGGACTCAACATAGACTTCCTCCCCTGGGTGATAACCTGATTAATACAAGAGAATCACAACGGTCAGCCCCATCAGGGCTCCGAGGTATTTCCACATCTTCTCGTTGCGCTGTTGCTCATCGCGGGCGTTGTTCTCCTCCGCGCTGAGGTGGGCGATCGCGAGGTGAATGTGTTTGATCTGGTCTTGCCGATCGGATACGCCCAAGGTCTGACCGAAGTTCAGCAACACCTCGCAGTCCGCTTCCTTCAAGGCGAGGTGCGCCTTGTTCGCCAGCAGCGCCTCCTGCCACGCCTCGCTCGCCCGAATCCCTCGCCCGTCGCGCAACTTGTCGGCCGCGCTTTGGAAAAAAGCGGCGACAGGCTTCGGCACGAGGCGTCCGATGCGCTGCAACGCTTGCGGCAGCGGAGTCGCCGCGTAGTGAATCTCCGTCTCCAGCACTTTCAGCGCAGTTACAAACTGACGCAGCTGTTTGGTGCGGTCGGCGTAGCGAGCGGCGATCCGAAACCCAAGGAGCGTGGCGGCGGCGATGATCAGGACGGAGCCGATCAACTTGCTCATACCGACTCGCTCCCCGTCACCGGCTCCCCCCGTCTGTCGTACACGCCCTCGATGGTGCAGGGTCCACGGCGGCGAGAGAGCACGAGGTAGCGCGTAAACGCTCCCATCTCGTACAACTGCCGCAAGACGGGGCGGTTGCGCACATCCTGCATCGAGAAGCCGTGCGCCGACGTGATCACATTGACCCCCGCCTGCAGCGCTTCCAACACGGCGTGTCCGTCTTCCGGACGCCCGATCTCGTCGGTGACCAGCACGTGCGGCGACATCGAGCGGATCAGCATCTGCATCCCTTCCGCCTTCGGGCAGGCATCGAGCACATCGGTGCGCGGCCCGACATCATGTTGCGGCACCCCGCGCCAGGAAGCGGCCAACTCCGACCGCTCGTCGACGACGCCGACTTTCAGACCGGAGATCTTCGGATGCAGCGTCCCGGCGCTCACCCGGCGGATCAGGTCGCGCAACAGCGTGGTCTTGCCGCATTGCGGCGGGGAGATCAGCAGCGTGTTGTGCAGGCGGTAGGCGGCCGAGTCGACCAGGAGGTGGCTGACAGTCTTCGCCGCCTCGCGCACGTCGCGGGCGATACGGATGTTGCAGGCGGTGATCTCCTTCATGCCTCGCACCGTTCCTTGTCCATCCAGCATGGCGCGTCCGCTCAAGCCGACGCGATGTCCGCCGGGGATCGTCAGGTAGCCGCGCTTCAATTCTTCCTCCAACGCATAAAGGGAGGAGTTGGTGAGCAGGTTCAGCGTCTGTTCCATATCCTCGCCGTCGATGCGGTGCGCCCCTTCGACCGTCGGCAGCACCCGCCCCTGCAGCGAGACGAATCCGTCGCGCCCGCCGTAGTACACCTGCAGCGCCCGTCCCAGCCGGATGCGAATCTCCTCCAAGCTGTGGCGCACGTCCCCCGGCAACGCGAGGATCGCCTGGCGGATGCGAGCCGGCAGCAGCGGCGCGATCTGGTCTTGCAAGATCGGTTCCACATCATGTGCGGCGGTTGCTTGGTGCAGCTTCATCACAGTCCCTCCTCCCTGTCCTATCCGTTTCGATATTCCATCTATATGGGACATGTAGAGGGCTTATACCAACAAAGTTCGAGAATCTCAAAAAAAGTTTTATAGGATGCTAGATCGAGTCCCGGCGAGAGAAACGCACAAAAAAAGCAGGCCTCCGAGAAAAGGTTCGGTGGCCTGCTTGTGATGTGCAATTCCGTTCACTACGCTTGCTCCAACTGCTCCAACACCGCGAGCAACGCCTCTTGAAAACGCCGTTCATCCGCTTCCGTGCGCTTCTTCGGGCCCTTGGTGCGCCCGCCGCCACGGCGGTGCTTGGCGGCCGCTTCTCGCATTTCGAGGATCAGCGGCATGTCGGTGTTGTCATAGCGCGTACCGGTCGGGGACAGCGCATATCCTCTTTTGCCTAAAACGAGTGCGGCGAGCCCGATGTCTTGCGTGACGACCACATCGCCCGCTCGCATCCGGTTGACGATCGCCATGTCGACCGCCTGCGCTTCGCCGTCGACGACCAAGCGATGCGGCGCGACCGTCTCATGATGCACGTTGGTGACCACGATGACGGTCAGCCCGCGCCGTTCGCCCTCTTCCAAGGAGAAGCGAACGGCCCCTTTCGGACAGCCGTCCCCGTCGATCCAGATCGTGGTCATCCCTTCGCTCCCGACTTTTTGTCTTCGATGTGCTTGTCGATCACGTCGGGCACATGGCGAATCGACTCCAACGTCACGAAGCGACCTTTGTTTTGCACGTTGAGATCGGCTTCATCGAACGCCCAGCCGCCTTTGTCGGGCAGGTGGATGGCGTGAATGCCTTCCTCCAGCGCCGGGCGGATGTCGTTGCGGGCGGAGTTGCCGACCATCCAGGTGTGCTCATGCTCAAGGTTGTGCTCGTCGAGAATCGAACGCAGCACATCGCGGTTCTTGTGCTCCGAAACGATGCGACGATGCGGCGGGAAGATGTCGGCGAGACCGGCCCGCAACACTTTGCCCGTTTGAATCTCTTTGTCACCGCCGGTATACAGATAGAGTTCGTGCCCCTGATCGCGCAGTTTCTTCAGCGTTTCATGCGCATGCGGGTACATCTCGATCTCCCGGGTGTACACGCCGTAGCCGATGCTTTGCAACTCTTCCTCTTCCCGTTCATCGCGATGCTTATGAAACTTCTCGCACATCAGGCGGTAGGTGGTGATCAACGATTCGGGGAAGCGGTGTTTGCCGAGCCCGAACTGTTCGATGCCGGAGAGGTCGATCTTCTGCTGCGTCTCATCCACCATCTTGATATCGATCGGATGCTCGCCGAAAAAGCGACGCATCGCTTCGAGAAACTCCTCGCGCGCCTCGTTGAAAAAGCGGTTGCAATGAATCAGCGTGTCGTCCAAGTCAAAAAGCAGATGTTGTTTCATCTTCTATCCCTCCTTCCGGGTCAAGCCCTGCACGGTATATGTATGCTTTCCTCATTATAAACGGACTTCCTTGTTTTTGGCGACACAAAAAGCCGACGAGCCAAAGGTCGTCGGTGCGAGATGCGGAGCAACCTTTTGCGTTTGTCGATCAAGCGGGTCGCGATCGGACCCGCTCGCTTACGGCCCCGGTTGGGCGATCGCCAACACGATCCACAAGGCGGCGGCGACAGCGATGCCGACCAGCGCCCAGAGCAACATGCCCCGTCCGTATTTGGAAAACACACCGGTCAGAAACCCCATCGTCCACGGAGCCGGCGTATCGGGATAGGCGGCGTGGTACTCTTCTTCAATATCGGAATAGCCTTTGTGCATCTTTTCCTCAAAGCGGTCATCGAGTTGCTGACGCTCTTTTCGCTTCTGATCTTCGTTGTTCATCGTCTCGCCCTCCTTGGGTGCTGCATGACCATGCCTGTGATCTCTTTGCCCCTTAGCGTTCGCCGATCACTCCATTTTCATTCCCACGCGACGCACCTCGGCGCGGTAGACGATTTCCAGTTTCGTTTTCGGAAACTCTTTCGTCCAGTTCAGCTTCTCATAGTCGGTCAAATACTTGGCTCGCACATAGTTGCCCATGCCGATCGGGTCGACTTTGTACGTCTGCTGCAGGTCTTGGATCAATTTCCGAGCGCGGTCGTTCAACTCCTCCTCCAACGCGTGTTTGACTTTGGTGAACGTCTCTTGCCTGGTGAAGTCCAATTCGCACATCGATTCGGTGACGTCCGTTTCGACCAGCACGTCCACGCGCATGTTAAACGTATCGCCGGAGCGGGTGACCTGCTTCTCGACATGGATTTTTTTCGGATGGACGGTCATGTATTTGCGAGCTCCGCGGCTCGGTTGCTTCGCGCTCTCGGGGCAAGGGATCGTCACGTCGCCGCCAACCTCATGGGAGCGCACTTGCAGCAGAATCCAGGACTCGTTCTCATCCAAACTGCCCACATAAAGATCATCGCGAAAAAGAGCTGTGCCCTTCCACTTCACTTCTTTTTCCGTCGACTCGATCACGTTGGCCGTCGCCTGAACACCGGTCGAAGAACGGTCGATAAACCACCGCCCCAGCGTCAAATCGGGGTAGCGCCCCTGCTTGGCTCCGTTCTCCATCAAGTCCATCACATAGACGATCGGAATCTGCTCCAAACGCGGGTCGGCGTGTAGCAGTTCTTCCGCTTCCCCCGGTGTGATGACCAGCCAGAGCAACCGACGCATCTGCGGCGATCGTCGCAGGGCGTCGACGATACCGGCCAGTCCTTCACGGGCGATGTCCTCGGAAACGGCGATGACCCGCGTATGTCCGTAAAACAGTTCCTGATTCAAGCGCTGTTGCAGGTTGGTGATCGCGTCGTTCATCGAGAAGCCGGTGGCGCTCATCACTTTGACCGAAGTTTTGCCGCCCGCTCCGCTTTCGCCGCCGCCGGCGCCGACGATCTTGATCGGAATCGGAATCTGCACGGTCAGTTTGACCAACGGTTGCTGCCCCTCCTGCTGCTCGACGCGATCGATCGCCAGCGCGACGACAGACGTGCGCTCCTCCAACTCGCGGCGGTCCCAGCAGCCGGTGAGGACGAGGGATGTCAGCAGCAGCACCAGACACAGCGACAGCCACGCTCTACCCCGCTTCACGTGTCGATTCCTCCTTGGGCGGCTGTTGTTCCTTGCGACCATCCATCTTCCGCACCATCGCCAGCACGAGAAACAACAAGGGCAACCCGAAGGCGACGACCATGCCGAGATAGGAGATCGTATCGGTTATGGCAAACAGCTCGTGGATGTTGCCCGTGCTCATCGCGATGTAGTAGATTGCAATCGCCAACGGAACCGCCGACCATTGCCGCCGTTTCAGGGAAAACATCTCGGAGACCATCCAGTTCGCGCTGTAAAACCAGTTGCCCGCCGTGGTGAAAACGGCCGCCACCCAAACGCCGAGGAAGACGGCTTCGAGCCGTTCGAGGATCAGCCCCGGCACGGTGACCGACTTGATCAGCTCCAGCGTCGGCCACGCTTGTCGTATCAGCTCCTCGTAACCAAAAGCCATCGTGCCCGCCAACACGATCAGCAGATAGAGCACGCCGGGGGTGATCACGCCATAGACCTGCGGCTTGAGTAGCGTTTTATTGCGCTCGATATGCCCGTTGACCAGCAGCATCGTTTCAAACCCGAGGTACGTGGTCATCGCGGGCATCGTGCCTTTGGCAATATCCAACCAATGCCCCGTCGGCCAAAAAGGTTGGATGAACTCAAACCGTGCGCTCTGAAACGAAGACAGGGAAATCCCCAGCGCTGGGACGACGATAAACAGCAACAGCACTTCATTCACCCGCGCTACCACTTCGAACCGATACAAGGAGAGGAGCAGGCAGAGCAAAAGCATCGTGCCGACGATCACTTCCAGCGGCGTGTTGGTCAGGACGGCGGTGACGACCACCTCGCCGAAGGTGCGGACGACGATCGCCGTGACGAACGCCCAATAGGCGACATAGACCAATTGAAAGGGGAACGCGAAGATGCGACCGACCCATTTGCCCTTT
>DASTWJ010000041.1:0-34417 GCA_035776695.1 Bacilli bacterium | reverse complement strand
AACGGGATCAGCCCAAGGACGAGCACATAGTCTTTGTTTCGTTTCTCGCGAATCTCCTTTTCCGCATCCGCGACCGAGAGGTGTCCGAGCACCGCATCGGCAAACAGTTGAGAACGGCGGTGGACCGCCCCTCCCCCGATGTACTTCGCGCTGCCATACACCGTTTGAAACCGTTCTTCGCCAATCGTGTCGTAGGCTTCACGGAACCATTGGATGTCGAACGCGCCAAATTGGAAATCTTCCGGTTCGATGGGCGAATAGCGGGCCACGATCGTTTTCTTCTCGTTCGAGAACGACTCCCCCACATGCGCATGGAAGTACCAGCCCGCCATCGCCAGCCCCGGCCAGCCCAAATACGCTTCCACGATCTCCAGCCACTGCGGCGCATACATGGCGGCGTCAATCAATTGCTTGTCGGTGACTTTGCGCCCGTTCAACAAGCGACGCAACGTTTCCGCATCTTCCCCTGCAACCGGGTAGCAATTGCTCAGGATCTGGCTGAACATTTCCTTTTTCGTGCCGTTGGCGGTTGCATAGTTGTAGCCGCGAATATACGTCTCTTTTTCCCCGGTGATCAGGATTTCTGTAAAATACTTCATGCCCTGACAACGTTCAATTTTCGCGGCGAGATGACTGACTTCGGTAGGCATGTCGCCACGGTTCAGTTCGATGCTCAACACGCGGTCGATCACGATCTCGTAGCAGGCCAGCAGTGTGTGGCAGGACACGACTCGTTTTTTCGAATAGGAGGTGTCGGGGCTCGATAGGACTCTCAGGTTGTCGGGACTTGAAACACGTCCTGTCACTTCCGCAAACAGTTCATTTTCATCAAGCAGTCCGGCATGGAAAGCCCGCTCGAAGTCATTCAAATCCAACGCGTTTCGCGTTTGGTACTTGGACAGCTGGTACACGTTGTAGGCGACGGCGAAAAAGGCTTCAAAGCTGGCGTCGTCGTAAACAAACCGCTTCATGTGAAAGAGCCAGAAAGCCAGCTCGCCCGCCGTAAACAGATGCGACCGTGTGTATGACGTGTACCTGTCAGCGGTCCTGTACTCTTCCGCAAATCGATCGGCCGGAATGGAGCGAATGAGGTGAGTAGCCGCCTCACAGAGCAACCGGAAGATGTCCGACGGCGGAAGCTCCAAAAGCAAGCCACTCAGGATGGTACTGACATGTGAAGGGTACTGCAGGTTGGTCAACGTTTCCCGGCAGGCTTCGCGTGCGTAAGGGAAGAGCTTTGCCGTGAGTTCCCCAAACCAATCGTGAACAATATCGGGAAGCGGTTGGTACTCATAGAAAAACAGGGCCGCCACCAGTGTTGCGGGTGTCAGTCCGAGGTCAGCGGCTGTCTGCCTCCACACGTCGGGCAACGGATACTTGTCCAAAGTCTCTTTCGCAGAATGGGTGCGTTCGAACGGCATGAAGTAACGTGTAGCGCCGAGGATCACTTTTTCACGCGACCCGCCCCAGGATTCGACCTCGTACTCGTACTCCTTGTTTGCCTCCACCGCCCGGTCGAACCCTTCCAGCAACCGGCTCACTTGTTCCAGTGACGGGAAGGGAAAACCTGTCGTTTCGTTCTCGGAAAAACGCGGGAGGTTTAGCGCCACTTGCTTGTGCGGGTCGTACAAGCCAAAGCCGTTTTCCCGCGTATACTGCGGTCGCTCTTGGCCAATAAGTTGTTGCGCCAAGGCGTTCGCTTTTTGAGTGGTGCCGGCAATCTGTTTGGCGATCTCGCGGCCCTTGTCGAGGATCTCTTGGAACCTGTCGTCCTTCTCCACACTGACCAGCAGGTCGAGGGCGGCCAGTTGTTTATTTTCATTCTTTGCCTCGGCCAACCGTTCGATGGACTGCAGGACTTCGTTCGGAGATTGGCGCAGCAGCAAGCTCATGATGTTTTTTCGCAAATCACCCGATTTCAGCCGCATCAGGTCTTCCATCGTCAAGTACTCTTCCGGTCGGAAGGAGATATCGGCTGCGAGTTTCATCGCATCGGAGCGTACCTGCGAGCTTTTGTCGCCTAGAAACTCTAGGATGGCAGGTCGCTGTATGTCCGGGGAGGCTTTTTTCAGCAAGTCCGTGATGAATCGGCTACGCGTATCGACTTCCATCTTGTCGCGAAGGGACATCAACACGTCAACTTTTTCGTCGGGTGGAAGGGCGAGGGCGCATATGATCATTTTCTCAATGATGAGATTCCGGCTGAGGAACAGGTACGACCAAGGGAACACCGTTCCTTCAAAACGGACTTCTTTCTTCGGCAAGCTGTGCAGAAGGGACAACAAGCGGTCGAACAAGCCGTTCAGGTCGGATTTCGCTTTGAACTGGTTCACGTACTTTTCACTGGCGTAAGTAGCTCCCCCGAACAGATTGCGCAGGGCCCAGCCCCGCACTTCCAACTCCGGGTCTTCTACCAGTGGCTCCGAGACGCGATGCTGAAACTGTGGGAATCTCGTTTGCACGACAAAATAAAGCGCGGTCGTCCGCTTGTATGTTTCAGGAGAAGCGAGAAGTTGCTCCACAGGTTGCGCCGTCGCATTGACATCGTCGACGGCAATCGCCCAGAGCCCGATGTAGATCAAGATCGCGTCGCTGCTCGCCAGACATTCTGCGAGGTAGGTCTGATCGGTCAAACAGCGATGGGCGGCGGTCAGGCACTTTTTGACCACGGAGGGTTGTTGCGCTTCGATTCCAAGCCCGGTCCATACATCGAGGGCTCTTACGATGGAAGAAAAGCGTTGCAGATCGTGATCCAATACGAGTTCGAGCAAGTAGACAAACGATTCGCGAGAGCCTTGGTCCATCAACTCCGCGATCGCTTGGCGCAACCCTTCCTGCAGTTTGGCCGCCAGCAATAGCTGGCCGATCCACTCATGTGCCTCGCGGTCGCGGCTCATGAGCAGCGCCTTGATGACGGTGCGGATGTCATCGCGATGGGTCGTTTCTGCGAAGATGATGTCCTTCAACCGGTCTTTTACCGCTTGGTTTCCCTCGTCGACCTCAAGTGCCAGCAACTCGGGAACGACACAGAAGTACTCCCGTTGCAGGAAGTAGTTGTCATCCGGGATGGCAAAATCCAAATAGCTTTCAGGTGTGAGTCCTTCCTCCGCGAGATACAGCAGGGAGATCAGCTTCGTCACCATTGGCCGAACGTACAGATGCTCGGACTTGGAACGCCAGGAGCGTCTGGCATAGCCGGTGTCGTAGATAAAGGAAGGGCTTCTGTCCCAGATCGCCTTCACCCTTCCGGCGAAGGCATCGCCAAAGAGAGCGGCGAGGACTTGAGATTCTTCTCCGGCGAAAATCTCTTGCATGGACGAGCACTGTTCCGTCCAAAGCGTGTTGCATAACTTGGACATCGCATCGGCGTCCGACTCCGTGTGACTCAGTTCTACGATCTGAATGAAAGCCTCTAGGATGTCGCGATTGCGCCCCACCATCGTGTGGGAGGCATTTTTCAGTCGGTCTGCGAGGTTCTTCGGCTTAGGTGTGGAAGATCTGAAGAAATTCATATCCGTTACCACATCCTTCCTGCAAGCATTGTGAATCGAATAAAGGTAAGCACGGTTCCTTCGGTCAGCTCCAAGGGGGCGTCCGGATCGGTGAGTTCGTCTTCGTTGGCAAACACGCGGAACAGGCCGTCTTGGTAGGCGAGGAGTGCGGTTTCAATGGCTTGGTGGACGTCAGCCTGCTGTTCGTTATACCGTTGCTCGAAGCCGATTTTCCCCGTCTCCGCAAGGTTGTCCATGTCCTCGGGGAGGAGGTAGGGAAGGAGTTGGTCTTGGGTTGGTTTGCGGTTGTAAGCCTCGACTTGGAGGCGGACGATCTGCGTGATGAGTTCGCGTAAGGTGCTAGGTATGGGGTCAAGGTTGAGTTCTTGGTTGGTGATGTAGCCTTTGCGCTTGCCGGCTTGCTTCACGGAGAGGTAGAGTTTCACCTTTATTTCCTCACTTTTTCGATAACTTACTGAAAAGTTTACCTGATTCAGGGAGGTTCGGCTACCGTCATATTTTCCAAGATACTTAAATCCGGCTTGATGGATAGAAAAAACCTACTGATCGAGTGGATCAGTAGGTTGATGTTTGTGGGGATGACGTGGATGTCAGCATTTATCGCTGTAGGAACGTGGCTCTGTCTACAATGTCACGGTGCTGCTCTTTCAGTCCCCTGTTCATCGGGTCTTGCAATTCGACAACCGAAACGTCGTCGCAGGTACGGCGAAATTCGGGCACTTTCAGTCCCCTGTTCATCGGGTCTTGCAATTCGACGTTCATCGCGAAGCACGGCGATCCTGTAACCATTTTCTTTCAGTCCCCTGTTCATCGGGTCTTGCAATTCGACGGCGATCGCGGCTGCAAACGCGTAGACGGCAGCGTCCTTTCAGTCCCCTGTTCATCGGGTCTTGCAATTCGACTGTGACTCGCGAGCAGCGTTTGATTTGCGATTGAGAGCTTTCAGTCCCCTGTTCATCGGGTCTTGCAATTCGACAGTGTGCGATGGATACATCGACAAACTCGACCGCGACTTTCAGTCCCCTGTTCATCGGGTCTTGCAATTCGACTGTTTCGAAATGGTCGCGCTCCTTATCGGTCTTCGGCCTTTCAGTCCCCTGTTCATCGGGTCTTGCAATTCGACCGACCGAAATCAGCAAGCAAAAACGTTGATGTAGCGCGGGTTCCGGCTAGGTCGATACCCTTCGGGATCGAGTCATTTTTCGAGGATCGGTTTTTTGCTTCAAAAGTAGGGGGGATCCTCGAAAACTCATGTTGTTACCGTTAGTATCCCCATCAGAAGCATAACGAATGCGTCATTTGGAAATGATATCATACTTTATGGTTTCTGTCCTCTAAACGCGCTTCAATCGAGTGATAATATAAATCCCCCGTTCCCCCCAGATCGTAAGCCGTGCTTCTTAATTGGGCGTGGTTATTTTTTTCGATATTGTTTTCAAGTGATTCTAATTCCACTCGATACCCACTTCCAATCTTTGTATACGAATGTTAAATTAAACCTATCAAAGAAAACACGTAGAGAGGAGGTTTACTATGGAGGAGTTCTTCATTCGGATCAGTTCAACCACCCCCATGAATGTTGGTGGCGCAAATCCGCGCTCGTCGAACCCCCCGACCCTTCCATCGATCAAGGGAGCCTTGCGCTTTTGGTATCGTGTAATCTTGGGCACTCGCTTTCAAGGGAATCTGTCATGCGTTTCACGCCGGGAATCGCTGCTCTTCGGCTCGACGGAGCATCAATCGCCCATCCATCTGTCGTTCCAGCATGGAAGGTCCAGACGAAATGAATTTACCCTTCATGTACGCATCATCCCTGAACTAATCGCCAAGGAGTTACCCAGAATGGAAATGTCCAAGGATGACATCAGGCAGGAATTCGCAAAGGCGTTATGGATGTGGAGTCATTTTGGTGGCTTAGGAAAAGGGACTCGTCGAGGAAAAGGTTCGATCCAAGTCATCGCGGATGGGGGACTGTTCCCCAGCGACTGGAAGCTTCAAACAGAATCCCCTACGGTAACAGGATTGGTCTCTTTCTACCAAACTGTCCTTGCAAAAATCCTGAGCACAGACACCAAGCCCTCGTCACAACTAGGTCCGCTGCCTCCATTCACCTACTTTTGTCCTCACAGCCGACTGTTCTTGCAAGAGGTGGAGAATGAAAAAGTTGGAGCAAAGCAAATGCTCACTGACCAAAAACTCTCAAAATCACCGCTCTATTTTCAACCAAAGGAAAAAGCGTTCTTCAGTCTGCCACAGAAAGGTTTTGGGAAGGAAACGCTTCAGGGGCAAGCCCGCCACTCCTCTCCCCTGCTCATCTCCATCAAAAAATTTGGCAACAAAACCGTACTCACATACCTGCTTTTACCCAACCGGATCAAATCACTCGAACCACCTACTCCCTCCGGTCAAGAAAGTTTGCAACAGCACATCCTCTCCACCTACCATAAGTTCTGCAACCGCTACCTACTTGACCTGAAACAAGCAAAGGAGGTGAAGCTCCATGTCTAATTCCACACCTCGTCATGTTGATTGGAAAATCAAATTGGCCGCCTTCTTACACGACCCGCCTCACAAGCCGGTCGTCTTGGAAAATCGGCACAAAGACAAGGTCGGACATGAAAAAATCGCCCTTCGTCTTCTGCAAGGTCTGGGACTCGGTATTGATTCTCTCCAAAAACCAAGATGGGCGAAGGCGGACTACATAGCTTCCACGGCAGACCGTGTCCCCACCTATGAATTTCGTAACTACAAAAAGATGATCGAAGTGAAATTCCAAGACCAAGGGGCGATGATCACACACCCATTTGCACAAACACCGCCCCTCGATCGCCTCAAACTCCCGACCTACTTGCAACTCGCAAACCTCCCGACCGCATCGGCCGACTGGGAGCAGCAGTGGGCACAGGCATCGGACGAGCTCCACGAACCTCTACAAGAATTGTACCGCGACGAGGACACGCATTGGTTGGCGTACCTGCTCATCTGGCAGTACTTTCCTGACCGCCTCGGCACCGCTTGGAAACATCTCCCTGCCGACACTCGCATCCCCGACCATTCCATCTGGTTACATAACGGCGTGGTCTCCGGCCTCGCAGGTGCTGCAGGAGAAACGATGGACAAAAATAAAAAGCCCCGACTGTCCTTCCTGCGTGTCAACTTGCCCGGCGTGCAAACCTTCCTGTCGCAAGCCCGCAGAATGCACGATCTCTGGAGCGGCTCGTACATCGTAGCGCGGATCATGTGGGCCGGCATCCAAGCGTTGGTACGCACGTTGGGACCCGACGCTCTGCTCTTCCCGTCCTTGCGCGACCATCCCTATCTGCGGCAATGGATGCAAGAAGAAATCACGAAGACCACCGGCTTCACTCCTTATGAAGCAAGCGAGTCGCAAGCCTCGATGCTGCGCGTATCCGCCGTCCCCAACTCTCTGCTCGCCATGGTTCCGGCGGGGCGTGAACAAGAATACGCCGAAGCAGTTGTACAGGCCATGAAAGAGGAATGGGAGACACTGGGACAGGAGGTTTTCTCCCTCTTAGACCTCAGTGACTTGCAGGGGGAGGAACACACCGTCATCCAAGACGCATTCAAAGCCCAGACTCAAGCGTTGCTTCACCCGGTCTGGGTCGCCTACGAATGGCTGGATTACGGCAAGGCCAACGATGAAGTCCGCAAAGTCAAGTCGATGCTCGACCAATGGTTGCCGGAAGAAGTTGCCGAAGAATTCGATCAACGCATGAAGGTTTTCGAAGCGATCTTCAACAGAGTTTCAAATCAAGGCGTGCTCTACTCCGTCCTGCATGACTTGGGCATCCGCCTGATCCAAGACCGCAAAGCCGTACAGACATCTGCTTCAAGCCCTGAAGAAGAAGGTGAGAAATGTACCATCTGCGGGATTCGCAACGCCCTATACACCAAACGCCCGAACCAGATTCGCAACTGGGGGGACTACCGCCAAGGCGTGCAATCGTTCTGGAAGCAACTCACCCCGAAGATTCACGCCATCACCAACAGCCGACGCCTACGGGAAGACGGCAAAGAACGCCTCTGCGCCGTTTGCACCGTCAAGCGTCTGGTGTCCGATACCGATTGGCTCAAGCGCAAAGTGGGGAAATCCGAGGGCTGGCATTCCTTCCCCTCCACCTCGACGCTGGCCGCCTTGTCTTGGAAAAGACGCGTTGTCGAATATCTGGTCGGCCACCAAGACACCCCCGATTCGGAGGAGCTGTGGAAACACATGAACCTCTACCTGACAGATACGAGGAAATTCCTGTCCCCTGCGTATGGCACCGAGACCGAAAACCTCAAGACCCTGTACCCAGCGGGTCTTCCGTGGCAGGAGCGAGGACTTGCTGCGTCACGTGTGGCTGAACTGGAACGGTTTATGCGTCTGGACGGAGAATGGTTGTTCGTCGATGAACTCTACCGTGCGGAGGAAGATGCTCCATCCCCTGCACATGAGGCTGTACAAGCTCTACAGGACTTACTGAACACGACACATCGACTCGGCTTGGGTGCCCCTACCAAGTACTTCGCCTTGTTGCGAATGGATGGCGACGATGTCGGCAAATTGATCGCAGGCGACAAGAACGAACTGCCCACGTGGGAGAACGTACTTCACCGTGATTGCCAATCGTCTGCGGATAAAAATGGGCTTAGCGGCTTTGGCGATCTTCTGCCTCTCAAACGAGCGGTCAGTCCTTCCGTACACATGACGATCAGCCAAGCACTATCCGGCTTCGCAACGGAAACCGCCCCCGAAGTCGTGAGCCGTCATGGCGGATTCTTGATCTATGCCGGCGGCGATGATCTCCTTGCCCTTTTCCCGGCAGATCAGGTGATGGAGGCGGCGCAAGAACTGCACTCTTTTTATACAGCCCCTTTTGTTGCCATTCAACAGGGAGAAACCGCCGCGAGCATCTTACAAGCACCCTCGATCGACATGAAGCAGCTCAAACAATTGCGTGCCCACATGGGGGCTTCCGCACGCATCAGCGCCTCCATTGTCTTCGCCCATCATCATGTGCCGCTCAAACCGTTGCTCCATGAAAGTACCCGCCTGCTGGAACAGGTCGCCAAGTTGGAACCGGGGAAAAACTCTTGCGCACTTACCGTCTATCACCGCAACGGGCAAAAGGTGGAGAACGTGCATTCTTGGGAAGAACTCGATTCCCTGCAACAAGCTGTCAACGCTTTGTCTGCGGAAGAAGTGTCGTCCCGATTCTTGTTCCAAGCACAGGAATTCGAACGGTTGTTGGCCAGCTTGACAGATGAGGAGCGAGAGGATGTCTTGCTTTCCTTGCTTCTGAAGTCCAGAGCGATCCAACACGATGAACAAAAGGTGACCCGCTCGGATGACCGAAAGCTGCAAGCACGTAACACCATTCGCCATCTGCTGAAGCTAGCCAACTGGGAAAAGAGTGATTCTGACCGGATGCTGGCGAGTTGGATGCTCGCACGCTTTCTTTCCAACATGAGCAACGAAGAAGGGGGATTGTCACATGAAGGCTGATCATTGGCAGGGGTATGAGATTCGCCCGCTGGACAGCGTTTTCTTCCGCGGCGGTGAACCGTTCGCCCGTGGGGACACGCCCTTTTTGAAATCGCTGTTTCCTCCCTCTCCCCAATTGTTGCAAGGACTTGTGCGCTCCACCGTTCTGCAGCAAACTTGTGCGGATTTGAAGCAGTTTGGTCAAGGGTGTGCACGATGTGCCGAGGTGAAGACTTGCCAAACGCCGATGCAGATCGGGGAGTGGAAGACAGACGGGCGTCACCTCGTCTTGGAATCCGGCACCATGAGATTGCGCGGTCCTTTTCTCACATGGAACGGACGTCCAATCTTCCCGCTCCCTGTCGATTGCTTGGCAACAGCATCTCATGTAGAGCGGATGGATACGCGGTCATGGAGTCCCTCCACGGTGAGAGGCAGCCGCGAAAAGTGGCAGACCGACTTGGCGGCCACTCTCGATCCTGTGTTCCGTGGCGGCGAACAAGGGGACACCTATCCCGGCTACATGACGTGGGAAGGTTTGCAGAACTATTTACTGGGCGAGGCTCGCTTCGCTTGGGGGCGGGATGTGCTCACATCGGATGATGTTTTTACAACAGAAGGCAAGACGGGGATCGCACTTGATGATCATCGACTGACGGAAGAAGGGATGATCTATACGGTCGAGATGGTGCGCCTACGTCCCGAAGTGTCGTTTTACTTTGAGGCGCGTGATGTCTCGCTTGCCTCACAAGTCACCACATGGGGCGGGGAAGGGCGCTTGGTTCACCTGCAGCAGTGTGAGGGGAATCAATTTCATGTCTTCTCCGAACTGAAAGATCGGATGCGAGAACGCATTTTGGAAAGTGGCGGCTTCCGGCTGTTGTTGTTGCAACCGTTGCACATGGCAGAGGTGACCGAGTGGGAACGAGAATTGGAGCTGCAGACCGGCTATCCATTTGAATGTCGCGGGATGCGGACGGTACAACCGCTTTCCTTGGGCGGTTGGGACTTGGTGAAACGTCGTCCCAAGTCGATGCAAACCTATTTGCCCGCGGGGAGTGTTCTTTATTTTTCGTGGTCAAACAAGAACTCAAAAATAGAAGCGGCCCTTCGAAATCTGGTCGATGCGTATATGCCGGGTACGTTGGCATCGGGACAAGATGCCGAAAACGGATTCGGACAAACTGTGATAGGAGCGTGGAAACATGAATAGCGGTTGGATGATCGGTTGGTGGACGGAAACTCCTTTTCATCCGGGGGCTGGTACGGCTGTGGGCGTGATCGATTTGCCGGTGCAACGCGAACGGCATACTGGCCTGCCCACGATGCAAGCGTCCGGGGTCAAAGGCAGCCTTCGTCGGGCAACCGAAGCGAGAGACGAATATAAAAATCATGTCAACAAGTTGTTCGGCACTGCCGATTCGACAGAACGCGCATCCGGGAGCTTGGGCTTCTCCGATCTTCGCGTCTTGGCCTACCCGATTCGCTCGATGACCGGCGGCACGCTGTGGGTCACATGTCCGATGGTACTCTCCCGTTTCCAGCAGGAGTGTGGGTTGGTTGGTGCGAGCACGAAAGTGGAGAACCTGTTCCCCGAAGCCAATCAGGCTCTCGTGACAGACGAGTGGGCGAAACAGATCAGCGGGAAGCAGCTTTTCCTTGAAGAGTATGAATACGAGGTCAAAACCAACACGCCCCTGTCCAATCTGGCGAAACACATTGCCGAGACACTCTTGCCTACAGGGCAAGCCTACGCGTATGTACGGCAAAAGTTTGTCAGCCATTTGGTGGTCATCGCTGATGAAGAGTATCAATACCTTCTCAGCCATAGCACGGAGATCCACCCGCGCATCCAACTGTCGGATCAGAAAACTTCGAAGAACTTGTGGTATGAGGAAACGATACCGCGTGATACGCTGTTTTATTCGTTGATCTTTCACTTGCAACGGAACAGACAAGATGAGGACACCACTTCTAACGAGTGGGTCAACTCGCTCGATGAAACTCTTGCCCAATTCGGAGGCGATGAAAGCCTTGGTCGCGGTTGGTTCCGCGCTCGAGTCATGCGCGGAGAGGGGGAAGCGGAGTAATGAAAGCTGTCACCCGACTCGATCAGGAACGCTCCCGCTATGCATTGAACACGATCAAGAAACGGGCAGCCGACCCCAAGGCACACGAGTACGGTCAATACATTCGCAAGCTTCCGACGATGATCCTGATGAACGGATACGGTCAGGCCATGGCCTTTTTAAGCGGCAAGGGGAAAGATCAGATCTTGGAGGATGTCGCCAAGTGGCTGCTGGACAGGCTCCCGACCAAGAGCAGCACGAACGTGGCGACTGGTGAACGGCTTTTAGAGGAAATCTTCTCGCATTGGGACACTCGTGACTACAGACGGGCCGAGCAAGAAACGTTGCGTTTGTTGACATGGATGAAACTGTTTGCCGACGCGTTCTTGCCTGAAGCAGAGGTGGCCCGCCATGAATAACAGGGGTGGAAGCCAACGTTTCCAGAATCCCGCGAAACAACAGCGACCGAACCAGCAACGACCGAAGCAACGTCCGAAACAACCGCAATCGAACCGAAGGTTGCATGATAATCTGGCCTACCCTAAAGTTGTGCGGGATCTGGTGGGCAACATTTTTAACGCGCAAGCGTCTCATCCTCAAGTCAACTTTTCGTTTCTCTACGATAAAATGTTCGGAGTTTTGGAACGGCAGCGCCCAAAAGAACAGCGTCTTCAAGACAAGGGAAAAGAGCCCTCGCTCAAATCTCAATATCTGAGTACGTTTACTTCGATTTTTGACCGAATGAAAACCGACAACGATGTACAAGAAGGGTTCAAATGTTTTCACAGTCGAAGGACGGAGATGTTGAACTCGCTTCAGGAGCAAGGGTATGAGGTGCGAAGCGTGACTTATTCCTCACTCGAACCGTTTGTAACGGGGCTTGGAATGGGGCATGTGACAGAGACCGGGATTCGATTGGATCGGCAATTGGGCACCCCCTATTATCCGGCCAGTTCTCTTAAAGGAGCGATTCGAGCTACTGCAAAGCTTTTTGAAGCGGAACCTACACTCGTCGATGAGTTGTTCGGCTCCACGGAGAGCGGGCAAGGCTCGATCCTGTTTTTCGATGCCTATCCAGTTACATGGCCGGAACTGAAAGTCGATATTATGACGCCCCATTACGGGCCGTATTACTCCGGGGAGCAAAAAGCATACCCGTCCGATGACCATGACCCCACCCCGATCCCGTTTCTCGTTGTGGAAAAAAAGACCTCGTTTGAATTTCTTTTCGCGATTCGGAAGGGTCCCCGTTCTACTGAGCGACTTGCCCAACTGGAAAACTGGTTGGAACTCAGCGCGGAAGTAATGGGGCTTGGAGCCAAGACTGCGGTCGGGTATGGACGGTTTGTTCGTACTGGCAACAGGTAAGTTCGGCTGTGATAAACAATGAAAAACAGCGTCCCCTCTTGGTGCTAATCAAGCGAGGGACGCTGTTTTGTTAGTTTTGGGATTGAAGCCACAAACCACCACACGAAGGTCGAATTTACGACCACCAGCATTGAAACATATTAAGCAGTTTCCTCTAACTTCGGCTCTTCCACCACCGCTGCAAGATCCCGTATATTGAGACACAAATTCGTATTGTTCCCCTTCACAACAAGAGCGGAATACGGATCACGAGCACAGTAGTCAAACCCGTACTTTCGGAAAAAACCCACTGCCGATTGCTTGGCCTCGACTGTGATAAAGTTGCAACCCATTTTGTCCGCTACGTCCTTACAAAGCAGAATCGCTTCTGCCAAAAGCAGCGCTCCATAACCTTGTTTGCGATAACGGACATCCACACCTATATAATGGATTTTGATCGCAGGAAAAATATCTGTCTGCGAGTCAAGATCCCATTGTCGATCCGCTCGTTTGCCCTTTCCAACTTTCAAAAGATCTGCCAAAACAGAAAAATACCCGATCAATTCTCCCGTATCATTGAAGAACAATCGAGTATGAGTTGTTCTCTGTCGGTGGTGCATAAGTGCAAGTTCTTTCAGATACACTTCTACATCAAGTTCGTCTGCTTCGTCACTCTTGTCCACTGCGAAGCGTTCGATATACTCAGGCACATCAATAACGGCCGCATCTAAGAGCATGTTTGAAATGCACCTCTTACCGTTTCTTGAAAGGCTTCGTCGTCTCCATACCGGAGATCAGATTCTTCAAACGGTGGAGACCTTCGGCATTGGAAGTACCTTCGAAGAGATCCTGCACGAAAGCCTGTTGATCCTCCTCTTTTTCAAACATGAAGCAGGTCGGCCCAATCGGCTTAACAGCTACAGACGGTTTTTCTTGTTCGAGGACTTTCTGCATTGGAATCACCCTTCCCGGTCGCTTCATTTCCGCATCTCCCTTCCTCCCTAGCATTCCCAAGATTACTTTATGGGAAACCAGTTGGAGAAAGAACGATAACATGAAACGTTTCACTATTGTAAACCCATATTATCATACCCCGTGATTGAATAGTAGGTTTAAACCCAATATGACAAAATTATTTTTTCTTACTATTAGAAGAAGACCGCTAACCCTAATGGTCAGCGGTCTTTCCCCATCAACCCTTTTACTCCCCTTCAAACTGCTCCTCCTCCGTCGACCCCGTCAGCGCCGTCGTCGACGACATCCCACCCCCAATCACCGTCGCGACATCATCAAAATACCCCGTGCCCACTTCCCGCTGATGCCTTGTCGCCGTATACCCGTACTCCTCACTCGCAAACTCCGCCTGCTGCAACTCCGAATAAGCCCCCATCCCGCGCTCCTGATACCCGCGAGCCAGCTCGAACATCGAGAAGTTCAATGCGTGGAACCCGGCCAGCGTAACGAATTGGAACTTATACCCCATCTCCGCCAACTGCTCTTGAAACGTCTCGATTGTCTCCTGATCCAACTTCCGCTTCCAGTTGAAAGATGGCGAGCAGTTATACGCCAGCCATTTTCCCGGAAATTTCTCATGAATCGCTGCGGCAAACCGCTTCGCTTCCTCCAGATTCGGCTCGGAAGTCTCGCACCAGATCAGGTCGGCATAAGGCGCATACGCCAGTCCCCGCGCAATCGCCGCGTCCAAGCCGCCGCGCATCCGGAAGTAACCTTCGACGGTGCGCTCACCGGTCAGGAACTCATGGTCGCGCTCGTCGATGTCACTTGTAATCAGGTGTGCCCCGTTCGCATCGGTACGCGCCACGATCAAGGTCGGCACGCCGGACACGTCAGCCGCCAAGCGAGCGGAGACGAGGTTGCGCACCGCCTGTTGCGTCGGGATCAGCACTTTGCCGCCCATGTGCCCGCATTTTTTCTCCGACGCGAGCTGGTCTTCGAAGTGAACGGCTGCCGCGCCCGCTTCGATCATGCTTTTCATCAGTTCGAACACGTTGAGCGGCCCGCCGAAGCCCGCTTCGGCATCGGCGACAATCGGCGCAAACCAGTCGATGTCACCCTTCCCTTCCGCCGTCTGAATCTGGTCGGCCCGTTGCAAGGCCTGGTTGATCCGCTTCACGACCATCGGGACGGAGTTGGCGGGGTAGAGGCTTTGGTCGGGGTACATCTGCCCCGCCAAGTTGGCGTCGGCGGCGACTTGCCAGCCGCTGAGGTAGATTGCCTTCAAGCCAGCTTTCACTTGCTGCACGGCTTGGTTGCCGGTCAGGGCGCCCAGTGCCTTCACATAAGACTCGTTCGCCAATTGGCTCCGCAATTTTTCCGCGCCGTGCCGCGCCAAGCTGTGCTCGATGTGGACGGAGCCGCGCAGGCGCACCACATCCTCGGCCGAATACGGACGGTCGATGCCCGCCCAGCGCTCAGATTCCCACTCCGCTTGCAGTTGTCGTACGGCCTGTTCCCGTTCTGTCATGATGTTTCAAGCTCCTTTCAGATGGTGGTCAACAAATCATAGCCGGGCAACGTCAGAAACTCGGCAAATTCATCGGCAAATACAAGCGTGGCGAACAACTCCCCCGCCTTCTGCCATTCCCGCGCCTCGCCCCCGTAGCGCAGGCTTTCCTTTTCCAAACCCTGCAACGTGTCGGCGATCATCGCGCGGACCATCGGGGCGGTGACTTTGCGCCCGTCGTCGAGCACGCCTTGCGGATGGCGAATCCACTGCCAGACTTGCGAGCGGGAGATCTCCGCCGTCGCCGCGTCTTCCATCAGGTTGAAGATCGGCACGGCTCCGGCCCCGCGCAGCCACGCTTCGATGTACTGGATGCCGACGGAGATGTTGGTGCGCAGGCCGTCTTCGGTGATCGTGCCTTGCGGGACTTCCAGCAGCTCTCTTGCCGTGATCAAATCTTGTCGTTGCCGTTCGACTTGGTTCGACTGCGGCATATACGTATCAAAAACCTCCATCGCCACGGGTACCAGCGCAGGGTGCGCCACCCATGTGCCGTCGTGGCCGTCGCGGGCTTCGCGCTCCTTGTCGGCGCGGACTTTTTGCAAGGCGGCTTCGTTTGCTTGCGGGTCGTTTTTGATCGGAATCTGCGCCGCCATGCCGCCTATCGCGTGCGCCCCGCGCTTGTGGCAGGTTTGAATCGTCAACAGCGAGTACGCCCGCATGAAGGGCGTTGTCATCGTCACTTGTGCCCGGTCGGGCAGGATGACGTCCTCGTGGTTGCAGAATTTTTTCAAATAGGAAAAGATGTAGTCCCAACGCCCGCAGTTCAGCCCGACGATATGTTCGCGCAGTTCGTACAGGATCTCGTCGAGCTCGAAGGAGGCGAGAATCGTTTCGATCAGGACGGTGGCTTTGATCGTGCCTCGCTTCAACCCGAGCAGGTTCTGGGCGAAGACGAACACGTCGTTCCACAGGCGCGCTTCGAGATGGCTTTCCAGTTTCGGCAGGTAGAAATAAGGCCCTGTGCCGTTCGCCAACAGTTCGTGCGCGTTGTGGAACAGGTAGAGCCCGAAGTCGAACAGCGACGCGGAGATCGGTTTACCGCGGAACTCGACGTGCTTTTCCTCCAGATGCCAGCCGCGGGGGCGGACGATCAGGACGGCGGTGTCGTCGTTGAGGCTGTAGGATTTGCCCGTCGGGCCGTCGTAGCGGATCGTGCGGCGGATCGCGTCGCGCAAGTTGACTTGCCCGTGGATCGAGTTCTCCCACGTGGGGGAGTTGGCGTCTTCGAGGTCGGCCATGAACGCTTTGGCCCCGGAGTTGAGGGCGTTGATCACCATCTTGCGGTCGGAGGCCGGGCCGGTGATCTCGACACGGCGGTCTTGCAGGTCGTGCGGGACGGGTGAGATACGCCAATCGGCGCGGCGAATGTGTTCGGTTTCGGGCATGAAGTCGGGCTTGTTCCCCGCATCCCATTCGCGTTGTCGTTGCTCGCGGCGCTCCAAAAGCAGGCTGCGGCGCGATTCGAACGCCCCCGCCAACCGCGCTAAGAAAACCAATGCCTCAGGCGTCAACACCTCCCGACCGGCTGCGGTCAGGTCGCCGACGACTCGGATGTCCAACGCCTCAGGTCGTGCTTCCGTTTCCATGTCATACTCCCCCTTCACAAAATCGCTCCTGCTCCATCCTATGCAAGAATGCCCTGTTGTAATACAGTTGGAAACATTTTTGATCTGTTATAATACAATGACGGTAAGACTAAGCCGAAGCGGCGAAGAGAGGAGCATGGGCTATGCGTGACCAAAAGGACATCGCCTTGCAGCGGGACACCAAAATCTGTGTGGAGTGTGGAAGCGAGATTGTGGAGACGGTGGAGTCTCTGCTGTATGAGTGTGAGCGTTGCATGAATAATGGGGATGAGTGAGGTAGGAAAAGAGTTGGAAATGCGAAAGCCCCTTTGCACGGGAGGTGTGCAGAGGGGCATTTGGTTTTTATTCTGATCTGCCAAGTGAGTAGAGCTTTTGATCAGACTTCATTTGTTGTAGTGAGTATCCATGGCGCTCGGTTTCTTCAAGCGGCACCACGCAAATTTCCGTCTTACCTTTCTGTCGCGATCTGTTCCCATTTCGAATTCGGTCACGGCGTTCTCTATCACGACTATTCATTTCCGAAAATGACACCACCCTTGGTCAATTACTCCAGTTATAGTCTGAAATGATAGGTTGGGATTTCAACGTCACAGCTGGCTCAATTTCTTTTCTACTCAATGATTCTGGTGGTAGATTGGCAAGAGACTCGATAAAGTTTGCCGGCAAGCCTATTTCTTGTACGATTTGCAATTCGCTCTTTATGTTATTCTCCAAGATCAGCTGGACGGCTTTCTGTAAGACAACGGGCTCTGAAAGTGGTATGACATCATCTAAAGGCTCTTTTTTCTTATATTTCTTCATCGACATTTGTTTATGGAGAGACGTGTATTTCATTTCAGATATGATACCTAAATCTTTGCACCTGCGGATCATCGCACTCATAGAGACTCTCCAATATTTTTTCAATTCGATAAAATATTCGAGACTAATGGAAGTAATTGTTCGTTTGAAAGGCTCAGCAGGAAGTAAAAATGCAGAGGCAAACCTATCTGCTTGAGATTCCATTCTAACAAATTCTTCTCTCGTCATATTGCTTTGATTATCGACTTCATCTTTATGCATAAGTAAGTGTCCCAACTCATGCGCTCCATCAAAATGTCTACGAGCAGCCGATTGTTTATCGTTGCTTAGCATAATGATCGGTTTTTGTCCCTGTCGTGGTTGACAAAATGCATCAATCGTTTCATTCCCTACATCCATCGATGAGACAATAATCCCATTCTTCTCTAGCAACGCCGGAACATTACTAATAGGGGCTGAACCCAGCCCCCAGTGATTTCGAACATAGTTTGCAAGACTCTCAATATTACAACTCTCCCATTCGACGCCATCAAACATAGCAAGATCAGGGAAATTCAATTTCGGAAAATCAACATAATCTTCCAGGTAACTGTGAATCTGAGCAACCCAATCGGCTTTCACCAGTTGAACGTCACGGTTTTTTTTAGTCATAGAAGCTCGGGCTCTGAAAAAAGTATTTCCAACGAGTTGCTGATTGTGTTGTGTGAAAAAATATGTCTTGGGGAATTTCAAGACGGACACCAGTGCCATCATGTTCTCAGCCTTCGGTATTGCATCCCCTAATTCGAACTGCGAAATTGCTTGTTTGGAAACACCAATTTGTTCGGACAGTTGACTTATGGTCAATCCTCTTACAATACGCGCTTCCCTCAATCGTTTCGGATTGAAAACTGACCTGCTAGGTTCCACTTTCCTCATCCCCTTTTCGCCCAGTCTGAGCACCAGGAGCTGATTGTTTCAGCGTAGGACCACCTTGTTGTACACCTTCGTCTTCTGGCTTTATATCCAACTTCAAAGGAATCGTAACAACTTTCCCTCCATTACCGCTTGGCGGCGTACTTGAAGCAGGTGATGTCTCTGGTTGCATACTCTGGTTAGTAATCTTAGATTTGAAGATCCATTTAGCCAAGTCCGGGGTAAGTGCGCCTTGAAATACATCTGTATCCGCACCTTTCCTACCGTCATATGTTACTACAAGACAGAATGGCAACTCAAGCGGGTCGTCATTAATAAGCGCGTCTTCCAATTGGAAATCCCCAAAATTAAACTGCAGTTGTTTCGGTTCTTCCATTATCACTTTTCCCTCAGCTTGCAGTCGATGTTGATTTGAACCACAAAACTGAGCACGATATTCGCTATAGTCCGGCACCTCTTCTTCGGTTGGTAAGTGTTTGAGTAACACAACAAGGTTCCTGTCAGGAATCGTCACTTTCAGAAAGTGATAAGCACCTGCAATACAGACTTCTACCGTCATTCCAAGTTCCGGATTTCCCTTGATAGCTGTGTAAATTGCTTGGTTTACACAAACCGTTCTCAACCAAGGTGCCAAAATATTTACAGTAATATATCCGTCGAGCATAGCCATTTTTACTTGAAAATCTTGTAACCCTTCTTTGATTGCCTCCGAGAACAGTTTTTCCTGTTCGGTTTGTAACATCAAGTCGGTGTATTCTTGAATCATAAAAGTATAATTCCTCCTAGTTTTCCAGTAAGACTATTATTTACCCAATCTACATAAAAGTCAAGTATCGCATAAAAACATACTGAAAGAACAAGTATAGAGGGGTTATCCCTCTGTTTTTCTATAGAACCCTATTATAACAGAAAATTCCTCACAGGCACATACGTTCCCCCCTCACCAAACAAAAAAAAAAGAGTAGTCATGTTTCGTTCTGAAACATGACTACTCCTTATTTTAGGTCTCTCCAATTTCAACAATCCCCAGATCCAAAAATACGACCGATAACAAACTCAACATTCTATAAGTCTGATGCTGCTCATGATGTTGTTCTTGCTCGTCAAAGATGCTCAGGTTCGTCGGCGCGAACCGGTCCAAGTCATACTCCTCCGCGCCGAAGTAAGCAAAGGACTTCAGCATTTCCTCAACCGCCTGCACAAGCGTCTGTTCGCTGATCTTGCTCTGGTTGATTTTCTCTTGCTCCAGATACGACTTGACATCCTTGCCCGTTTCATAGGTCAGTTCGATCGTATCCTTAATAAAATGAGAGGCAACAAAGCTCTCAATCGCCGGATAACTCAACAACAGCAGCCCTTGTCTGGAAAATCCGTTCGTATCCCGCGCATGTGTCAATTGATCAAGCAGCCCCCGAATCAGTTCCCGATTCGTGTTGGAGTTCACATCTCGATCGAAAATATAATAAATCGCAGCCCGATCCACAGGAAATCTATAGTCATCAATCAGGCGGCCGAATAACCGATTCAGGTATTCATTTTCATCATCGACAAATTGTAGGGCTGATTCCTCTGTGTTGATGACGAATACGGAGGACGCAATCTTTTCTTTCGCGTTATATTTCCTATACTTATCCATACGATCCAACTTCTCATATTGGAAATCAAAAATACGCGTGAACAGCCGATGAAGCAAATGGAACTCCGTTTTCAACCCCTCGACTACAAACAGGACGCGGCCAATGTTTCTTTCTCTATTGATCGTAATCATCATCGTGAAAACTCGGCAGCCCACCGAAGACGCCGCTCGTGTACATTTTCTCCAAATTTTGTGCCTCCCGAGGCTTTTCAGAAGAAATTCGCTTGACTCGGCTCCCCTCAATTCCGTCAAAATCGACCGCATAGATTTGGTCGGGTCGTAACAGTGTATTGGACAACAAATTCGTGGAATGAGACACCAAGAAAAGTTGAGCACGTCCCGCTTTTTTCATAAAATAGCGCACCAACAATTCTTCCAAAAAATTATGCAACCCACTGCTGAACTCATCGATGATCAACATCCCGCCATGCTTTATCACATGGAAAAAGGCAGGGAGCAGATGTAGCAAATTCCGATTCCCTAGCGATTCCAAGTCATACGGGATCGGCTCACCGACACCCTCTCTTTTAAAGAAAATATCCTTTTCCTGTCCGCTTTCGATTTGCGTCAAAGAACCTGAACTACTCTTGGCATATTCAATACGCTGATCAAAATGAAATTCAGCAAAAAAATCATTGATCGCCTTGACCCCATTCGTCGTTTCTATAAAATCCCCGAGCTGGACCGGGTATTTGCCAGGTGAAAAGATCACTCGCCGGTAGCCGTCCACGACGAGAGAGTGCAACAAAAAGTCAAACCACTTTTTCAAAATCGGTTGTGTTCGAAACTTCGTGTTGAAATAAATTTCTCGCAAAAGCAAGGAATGTGCATCAATGTCCGTATAGAGTTTATTTTCCGTGAGCACAGTTTTCCCACTGTTCCCCACTCGCTGCAACAGTTCCTGTCCATCAACGCACAGCCTCTCAGACAAAAAACTTCTCTGTTGCGAGCTATACTCGATTTCATAACGAATCGTCTGGCTCTCCATCTCAAACTCATAACAGAGCGCAAACGAATCTTCAGCCGCGAACAAGCATTGAAACAACTGCAGATGGAGCACCTTCTCCGCAAACAACAGCTCCAACAAGACGCCGATACCTCGAATGATGTTGGTCTTCCCCGAGGCGTTCCCCCCGATAAACAAGGCCCCTTTTAAAATCTGGCTCTCGACATTCGTCGAGCTCAAGATCTTATACCCCGTACTCTTGAGGTTGATCGTCGTCTCATTTTTGAAAGACGTAAAATTCTTCATCGTAAGTTCTGTCAACATGGACGTAATCTCCTTTCGTTCTTCTCTTCTATTATATCTATCTGTTGTAAGAAATGTACATGAAACAATGTATCATCGTAATTTTTTTACACAAAATTGTCGCAGCAACAAAAAAGAGGAAGCGACAGATTCGCTTCCTCTACCCACCTCTTGTTTTCCCCTTACCCCTCATTCGCCGTCGTATTCGGAAACATCACATCGTCCGTCATCACTTCCACCAGCGTCGGGCCGGGGAAGGACAGTGCGCCTTCTAGCGTCTGTTCCAGCTCGGTGCTGTTGTCGACGCGAAACGCCGTCAACCCGCACGCCTCCGCGACCATCTGAAAGTCGGGGTTCGTCAAATCAGACCCGTACACATCGTGCTCCCCGACTTTCTGGCGGTCGGTTTCCATTTGCAAGTAGCCGTTGTTCACGACGATCACCGTGATCGGCAGGTTGTAACGAGCTGCCGTCGACAGGTCGGCGAGGTTCATCCCGAGGCACCCGTCCCCGACCAGCGCCACCACTTGCCGCATCCCATCGGCTAACTGACAAGCCATCGCAGCGGGCAGTCCGAAGCCCATCGAGCGCCAGGTGCCGGAGAAGAGGACATCGTGCCGCTTCCCTTGGAAGATGCGGTTAAACCACACCGTATGATCCCCCGTATCCACACAGATCACCGCATCCTCCCGCACCGTGTTCTGCACGGCACGAATCAAGCGAGCCGGGTGGATCGGCGTCCCTTCCGTAGTCGCTTCCTGCTCCACTTGCGCGTACCACTGTCCCTTGGCCTGTTTCACCTGCTGCACCCACTGGGCATTCGGTTGCACGCCTTGCAACCCCTCGGCGAGAAAAGGCAAGATGGTTCGCGTGTCCCCGACGATTCCCAACTCCACCGCAAATCGGCTCCCGATGTTATTCGCTTCATAATCGACTTGGACGATCCGCACGTTCTCCGGCACGTACCCTTCCGGCCACCACGTGTCGCCGGCCAGCAAGACCACGTCCGCTTTTTTCAACATCTCGGAGGCGTAAGGCGAGCCGCCTTTGCCGATGCCGCCCATCAGGAGCTCGCAGGTCTCGTCGATCATGCCTTTGGCCCCCAAGGAGAGGATCAAGCCCGCGCCCCATGTCTGGCAAAGCTTGACCACTTCGTCAGCGGCTGGCCGAGCCCCGATGCCCGCCACGACGACCGGCTGCTTGGCGGAACGCAGGATCTCGACCGCTTCGGCGACGTCCGCTTGTCCGAGGCGGGTTTCGCCTTTGACGAGGTCGGGGACGGGGCGAATCTGCTTGGTTTGCGCTTTTGCAAAAAGGTCTTTGGGCACGGAGATATGCGTGACCGCGCCTTGCTCCAGCGCTGTGTGAACCGCTTTGCAGATCACTTCGACGGTCGCTTCCGGCGAGGCGAGCAGGCCGGAGTAAGCGGCCAACGGCTCGATGAACACCTGCTGGTCGAGGTACTGCTTGCTGTCCGTGCCGATCTTGTTCGTTGGCACTTGTCCGGTGATCGCGAGGACGGGCACTTGATCCTGATACGCGTCCCCGAGTCCGTTGAGCAGGTTCGCCATGCCGGGGCCGGACGTGGCGAGGCACACGCCGATCCCTCCGGTGAACTTCGCTTCGGCCGACGCCATAAAAGCGGCGGTGCTCTCGTGTTTGACAGCGATAAATTCAAGTGCATCCGACTTGTGAATCGCATCCAAAAAATCTAAAAACGTATCGCCCGCCACTCCGTAAATGCGCTGGACGCCAAACGCGGCCAGTTGCGCGACGAACGTCTCGGCGACGGTGCTCACTTCTCGTTGCGGCATATTCGGTTGAGCCTGATTGTTCGGTAAGGTTTGCTGTTGGTTTTGCGCCATGGTCTGCCACCCTTTCCCTGCCAAAATAACAGGTTTAGGTTGTACAAATTTCTCGCTAAAATACCATGTTCGAACTTCCTGTTTTCTGTTAAAATGAAAAAACAAATCAGGCAAGAAAAGAGGCGCTCGGCATGAAAACACCCCGTGAGGTCATCCACGAAGTGGAGTCCAAGATCCTGCCCCTCAACCAGATCGATCACCGCTTTCGGTTGGAACACGTGTCGTTCGGGCTTGACAATGTCAGCCTGCAAGCCACGCTTCTGACCAGCAACGAGCGGGATTACAGCATTCAATGCAACTATTCGTACAACAAGAGGGCGATCACCGAGTGGATGATGCTCGATGCGTACGGGACTGAATTTCAAGTGTCGGGCATCGTGTCCAAGACCTTGATGTATTTTGCACGCAAGAGCTGCCGGTTGGTCTTCGAAGCGCTCGGCTATCCGGTAGAAGACTAAACGAACAGACAAGCGGCCATTCCTTGGGTGAGGAATGGCCGCTCTTTTATGCGTTCCAAGCAGGGTGGAGAGAAGCTTCCGTGTTTGTGGCGGGAGTTTCCGTGGTTTCCGGCTCGTCCGGTTGCACGCGCTCCGGTCGCATCAGCAAGCTCTCATCCACCGCCTCCTGAAACTCTTGGTCGAACACTCTCAAGATCCAAAACCCGACACCGTACAGGTCATACCGCTTCGCCAAGCCGATCTTCTGCCGCACCGTCTCCGGCGTTTCGGAATAAGCGTTGATGCCGAGCACCACTTTGTCCGCCGGCACTTCCGACAGCGCGAGGCGAATCGCTTCGTCGATCTTCTCCAACGGCTGCGGCTTCTTGTCCTCGATGTAGGAGTAGGCCATCACGTAGAGGTAGTCGGCACTTGCGGCCAACGCCTTGTAGTCGTAGCCTTTGTACCAGCCGTTGAGCGGCGAGACGACCACCGTCAGTTGCTGCCCGTTGGCGTGCAGCACGTCGGCGACGCGCTTGACCAATGCCGCGTAGTGGGCACGCACCTGTTCATAATCGTCGGTCGGCGAACCGAGCGTCTCCAAGTCGAGCACGGCGGTGTGAAAACCGTTCGTCTGCATCTTCGCGCTCAAGTCGGCGGCGAACTGCGCTTGCAGCGGTTCATCGCCGAGCAACCGAGTCAGCTCGCCCTCTTCATCGGTGGAGAAGACCATCAGCGAGCGATCGACGCCTGCCGCGTCCACTTCCTGCAACAGATCGTCCGCGCCTTCCGTCGGCCATTGGTATTCGCTCTCGTCGAACACGAGGTGCCCCTCCGCATCCAAGCGGCTCCACGTAAACGCCGCTTCGTCAAACGGCGGCAGAAAACCTCGGTTCGCGTAGGAGCCCAAGCCGTAATACACCATCGTGTGTAGCGCCCGCTCCTGCGAAGTGAGCACCACTTTGCGCTCCTCCGCTTGCCACTCCACCTGCACACCGACCGCTTCGCTCAGAAAACGCGCCGGAATCATCGTGCGCCCGGAGAAGATTACCGGCTCCGCGTCCAACGTCATTTTTTCCCCGTTGACGGTCGCCGTCTTGTTGCCGACTTGCAGCAGCACTTCCAGTTGCTCCTGCTTCGCCACGATGCGGCGCGTTTCCGGCACCCATTCCACGTCAAATCCCAACGCTTCGGCAAAGGCGCGAAACGGCACCATCGTTCTTCCGTTATAGGTCATCGGCTCCGGGTCGGTCGCCAGTCTGTAGCCGTCCAGTTCAATCGTCACTTTCGGTTGGGTGACGGCGGCCAATTCGATCGCCTGCGCCCGCTCCCCTGTCGCAAACGGCAGGAGCAAGGTCAGGGCGGTCACCACACCCAGCCATTTATATGTAAAGCGTTTGAAGGTCACGCTCTCATCCCCATCCCAACTTTTGCTAGATTGTAAGTCACCTCTAAGGTACCATAGATTCCTATGCTTGTGGTGCAAAGATTTTGACGATTTATGGAAAAAGAAAACATCCTCGCTTAGGAGGATGTTGAGAGTCGAGAGGATGACTAGAGTTCGATGTCATCGCGCTTTTTTGAACGCCCGAAGACGAGATAGACGCCGAGCAGGACCAATCCGACGCCGATGCCGCCGCCCAATAGGCCGGAGAGCAGGTTAATGCCGAGGAAGACCAGCGCGATGACCGTCAACACGACGACCGGGATCAGCAGGCCCGGCTGGCGATACCCGAAGAGGTAAAGCTCGAACAGACCCACGGCCGGCCCGTTCAGGAAAAACGGCCACAGATCCCCGATGCCAAAATCGGTCACGCCGAGCGTGTTCATCGCCAACAACAGGCCGATCACGATCAAGGCGCCTCCGATAATGCGGTTCGAGCTACTGTTCATGTGTCAAAGTTCCCCTTTCCCCATTGGACTTCAGAGGAGGAATAAATTAACTGGCAGGAGAAGCATACTTCTGTCGGCCGGATGAATGTTCTTCACCGGGTGAGGCGTATACATAGTTTCAGGTCTTATCAGGGGCGATTTTGTTGAAAGGAGGGTGCGAGGTTATGGAGCTGAAAAAACTGCTTTATCTCTTTGCAGCCAGCTTATTTGCACTCTTTTTAATCGATCGTGTCACCGTGTCCCCCACTCTGATGTCCGGCAACGGCAACGTAGGGATCGGCGTGATCCTGCCGTCCTTGTTCCTTTTCTTGACCTTTTACTTTTATCTGGCGGTCGCTTGCTACCGATGGTTCGGACGGTTGAAAAAGGGGATGTTGCTCGGGTGCCTCCCCTTGCTCTTGCTGCTGCTCGCGGGATGTCTGTGGTGGGAAACGCAGATCGCCCACCACCTGCTGACCGCTCTCGGCGGCGGCCCGGAGGAACCGCAGTCGCGAATCTATCGGTTCGGGTGGTTCAATCAATACACGAACACGCTGTTTTTCAACGTGGCCACGTTTGCCGCGACCGGCCTGCTGGTGGCGTTTGCCAGCGCGGCGGGTGCGTGGAAACAAGGTCGTCTATAATGGATAGAGACACTATATCGAGCAGGAGGTACATCGCGTGCTGGATTTACAAGAAGTGACCGGGGGATATGCACCGGGGCAAGAGGTGATTCGCAAGATCGCATTTTCCGTGCGGGAGCGGGAGATTACGGGGATGGTCGGGTTGAACGGCGCGGGGAAAAGTACGATCATCAAGCACATCCTCGGCCTGTTGGAGCCCATTTCCGGGGAAATACGGGTGCAGGGCAAAACGTTGACGGACGACCCGCTGTTCTATCGCGGGCAGATGGCTTACATCCCGGAGACGCCGAAGCTGTATGAAGAATTGACCCTGTGGGAGCATCTCGAACTCACCGCGATGGTCTATCAGGTGGAAAAAACGGCGTTGCACGAGCGAGCTGCGCAGTTGTTGGAGCTGTTTCGGCTGACGGAGCGGGTCGACGATTTCCCGACGGAGTTTTCCAAGGGGATGCAGCAAAAGGTGATGATTCTCTGCGCCTTGTTGGTGCAACCGCCGCTTTTGATTGTGGACGAGCCGTTTGTCGGGTTGGACCCGTTGGCGATTCAGTCGCTGTTGGAGCTGTTTGAGGAAATGAAGCGACAAGGGACGGCGCTGTTGCTGTCGACGCACATCCTTGGGACGGCGGAGAAGTATTGCGACCGCTTTGTGATGATTCATCAGGGAGAGGTGGCATTGCGCGGGACGCTGCCGGAGATGCGGGAACAGGCACAGATGCCGGGGGCGACGTTGGATGAGATGTTTGTCAGCGTGGTGAGAGGGCAATGAGCGAGGACAAGCGGTCAACACCAAGTACGCAAGCCCGCCCTACTACCGACACGTCGCCAAATCACCAGCAACACCGGCATAAGCGACTCCCTCCCAACGCAACGGCTTCTCTTTCCGCCTTGTACCGTGGTCGCTTGCAGAACACATGGGTCAACGGCCTGCTCATCGTCGGGCAGATCGTGCGCAATCAAGGCTCGCTGGTCGTCGCTCTTGGCGTGACGGTGCTCTATGCGCTCGGCTACCGAGCCTTCCTCGACTGGCTCCCGGATACGTTCCCACTCTCCCTTTTGATCGCCGCCGTGCTCGCTTTTCTCGTGGCAAAAAGTTCGGTGCGCACGCTCATGGTGGAGCCGGACTTGGTGTTTCTGCTGCCGGCGGAAGCGCGGATGGGGGCGTATTTTAAAGAAGCGGTGCGCTACAGCTCGGTCGTCTCGGTTGTTCTCGCGGTGCTCGGCGCGGCCGTGCTCCTGTTCCCCGTATACAGCTACCACATCGGCGACCTGACCGTGTTCTGGTGGAGTTTGGCGCTGGTGGCGGCGTTGAAGGTGTGGCACGTCTACCTCTGCTGGCTGGAACTGCTGGCGAGACGCCGGAACTATGTGTCCACGCTGATCCGCTTCGCCCTCAGCTTCCTTTTCCTTTTCGCACTGTATGAAAATCTGTGGTGGCCGTCGCTTATCATGCTCGCCAGCCTGCTTCTACGAACCTTTTTGCTAAAATGGGTAAGTCAAAAAAGCGGTCACTACCCGTGGTCGCGCCTCGTCTCCCACGAAGAAGCCACCCTCTCCGCCTACCGCACGTGGGCCAACTTCTTCGTCGACATCCCCGCCGTGAAAAACCGCGTGCGGGAACGGGCGTGGCTGGTGCGCTTGGTGCGCAAACTGCGTTTCGATCACGAGCAGCCGTACTTTTTCCTCTATGCGCGGACGTTCATCCGGCATAGCGAATACCTCGGCATCTATTTTCGCTTCCTGCTGTTCACAGGCGTCGTGCTCTCGTTCATCAGCAACTACTGGATCGCGCTGGCCGTGTATGTAGCGAGCCTGTACCTGATGGCGCTGCAACTGCCGATGATCGGGTCGGAGTTGCGCTACCCCGACCTGGTCAAGCTGTACCCGGTCGCGGAGGAGCAAAAGGTGCGCAGTTTCTCGCTCTTGGCCCGTTGCCTGCTTCTGCTCCAAAGCGTCCTCCTGCTCCTACCGTTGCTATGGAGCGGCTTGCCTTGGCTGACCCTGCTGATCCTCTTGGCGATCGGCTTGCTCTACAGCTACATCCTCAGCGCCCGCAACCTGCCGAAGCGGTTCGCCGAGATTCTCACGGAAAAATAGATTCGTAGTACTAGAAGCGGACAAGTCCCGCGTAGACTTAGGATATATCCTGAGGAAACGGGAGTGTGTCCACCATGTCTACCCTGATTGCCAACTTGCAACTTGACCTCGTCAGCCTGTGTCTGGCCTTCTTGATCCTGATGGCCGTCATCCGCCACGTGCGCCGCCATGCGCACCAGAGCAGCAAATGGACGGCGATCCCGCTTGGCGTCATCGGCCTCTGTGCCGTGCTGGAAGTCGTGCTCTTCTCGCAACCGGCGTTGCGCTTCGGCGGGGCGGTGCTGTTCTTCGTGGTCGACTTCTACCTGACCGGACGGGCGATGCGCAGATTGATGCGGGAACAGCAGCAACAAGCCCTCAAGCAAAAACCGGCTGCAAAATAAAACCGTGCCACCTACGCCGTTCAAACGGCCATACGGCACACCGAAAACGAAAAAGCCCCCCTTGCTTCAGGTAAAAGAGCCTGTTGCAAGAGGGGCTTATTTTTGTCAAACCACTTTCCTCAACTCAATCCAGCGGCAGTCTTACAAAGAACCGAATCCGATCCTCTTCCCGCTCCGCCCAGATCTCGCCGTCGTGCAGATCGACGATGCTTTTCGCGATGGCGAGCCCGAGCCCGGAACCGCCGCTGCGGGAGGTGGTGGAGGTGCGGGCCTGTTCCACTTTGTAGAAGCGTTCAAACAGGCGGTCGAGATCCATATCGTCGGGGAGATCGTCGGCGCGGTTTTGCACGGAGAAGAGCAAGTGATCGCCCTCTACTTGCAAGGTCGCTTCGACTTCCCCCGGACGAGTGCTGTAGTGAATCGCGTTGGTCAGCAGGTTCTCCCATACGCGCACGATCTGATTCGGGTCGAGGAACGCTTGGACGCTTTCCACCGGCAGTTTCTTGTGCAAAGAGACGCCGTTCTCTTCCGCCAGCGGCACCAATTCCTCCAACAGCTGCTCCAGCATCTGCGTCAGTTCGACGTTTCGCTTGTGCAAACGAACGCCTTGGTTGGTCAACTTGGTGTATTCAAAGAGGTCTTCGATCAGGCTTTTCATCCGCTCCGACTTGCCGGCGGCGATCTGGATGAATTCGTCCAGTTGCTCGTCCGTCTCGTACTTCTTGTCCTGCACGAGGCGCAGGTAGCCCATGATCGAGGTCAGCGGGGTACGCAGGTCATGCGAGACGTTGGTGATCAACTCACTCTTCGTCTGCTCGGCGCGGCGTTCCTCTTCGATCGTCTGTTGCAGCTCTTGCGCCATGAAGTTGATGTCGGCGGCCAACGAGCCGATCTCATCGCGGCTTTTTTCCGGGACGCGGGTGTCGAGATGGCCGATGGCGATTTCCCGTAGGCCGCCTGCCAGTTCCTCGATCTGCTTCGTTTTGCGCTTGGTCAGGAAGTAGAAGAGCAGGAGAAACACGGCGGCGGCCGGGATGACCGGCAGGCCGTTGTTGCCGCCGACATTCTCGATCGTCGGGGTGGGGTAATCGGTGATGACGGCGTAGGCTTCGATCACCTTAGCGTCCGGGGGCCGCGAGACGATAAGCGGTTCGTTTTCATAACCCGGCTGGCGGTCATGCATGTAGGAAAGTTCATAACCTTTATAGATCGTAACCGGGTAGACGCTGACCACTTCCCGTGCCGTATACGGGTGGAAGTCTCCTCGCCCCTCCATCGCGCGGCGGAACATGTCGTGCAGTTCGACTTTCGTTTCCGTCGCTTTGGGCGAGCGCATCAGGACTTGGCCGGAGGAGTCGACGATCATGACTTTGAAGTTGAGGCCTCGATTGGTGTCGACGATCTCTTGGTAGTTCAAAGGACCGTAATAACTCCGCCGTTCCCAATCATCCGTGTCCGCCTTGTCCAAGTGCTTAACCGTCTCGTTGAATTGCTTGAAATCGTCGGCCACCTGCTGCGCTTGCCATTCGATCGACAACACCCCATCGGCGTACGTGATCACCGTACGTTGAAAAAGTTGGTTGATCACCGCCTCCGCTACCCCATACGTCACCGTGGCCGCCAGCAGGCAGACGGTGATGGTCAACAGCAACTGCGCGCGCAGACTCCGCCCGATGCGGGCTTGTGCGGAGCGGTACCCGCGCACGGGCAGACGCCACGCTCTTATTTTCCGAACAGCCGTCCAAGGTCGAGCTAAGCACTGCTTCCACTTACTTTTCAAGTTTGTACCCTACCCCCCATACCGTTTTGATGTAGCGCGGGTTGCGCGGTTCGGCTTCGATTTTCTCGCGGATTTTGCGGATGTGCACCATGACCGTATTTTCCGACCGGCAGAACGGGTCTTGCCACACCGCTTCGTAGATTCGCTCGTTGGAGAACACCTGCCCCGCGTGGCGAGCGAGCAGTTCGAGGATCGCGAACTCGCGCGGGGTCAGCTTCACGTCGCGCCCCTCCACCTTCACTTCGTGCGTCGCCACGTTGACCACTAGCCCGTCGATCTCGATCTCATCGGCGTTCAACGGAGCGTTGCGGTTGAGTTTGGTGTAGCGGCGAAGTTGAGATTTGACGCGGGCCAGCAGTTCCAACGGGTTGAACGGCTTGGTCACATAGTCGTCCGCGCCCGCTCCCAGCCCGAGGATCTTGTCGGTGTCCTCGCTTTTGGCGGAGAGCATCAGGATCGGCGTGTTGCGAGCTTCGCGGATCTTCAGGCAGGCTTGCAGGCCGTCGAGCTTCGGCATCATGATGTCGAGGAGGATCAGTTCGATCTGCGGATGAAGCTCGAGCTGCTCCAAACCCGCCAAGCCGTCGGCTGCCGTCAGCACCTGATAGCCTTCGTTGCGCAGGTAGATGGAGATCAGGTCGCGGATTTCTTTTTCGTCGTCGATGATCAGGACGGTGTGGCTCACGGTGGCGACACTCCTTTCGGTAGATAGAATAGCAGGAAAACCTTAACAAAAAAGTGTGGCATTTCTTAACAATTCCTGAAGATGCGTACATGTTTTTTTGCAGGTACGAACTTTTTGTGAGTTGGATTACTGCACAGATGTGCGAGATTTCCTATGCTTTTGAAGGAAGTCACTTTCGATTTTAAACTAATGGATTTCAACTTGGAAAGGATGCGTTTGAACCTATGGCACAATTGCTCGTAGTCAAAGCGAACCCGAATGCGGCAGAACACTCTTTCTCCCTCCAGATGGCAAAAGCCTTCGTGGAGACGTACAAAGCGGAAAACCCGAACGACGAGGTGGTCGAGCTCGACCTGTACTCGATGGGCGTTCCGTTGATCGACAGCGACGTGCTGACCGCATGGGGCGCACTGCGTGAAGGGACGGAGTTCACCTCGCTCACCGCTGAGCAGCAGAAGAAAGTCGGTGCGATCGGCGCGTTGACCGACCAGTTCGTGGCGGCTGACAAGTTCGTATTTGTCACCCCGATGTGGAACCTGAGCGTGCCGCCGCTGATGCGTGCGTACATCGACACGATCCTCGTGGCCGGCAAGACGTTCCGTTACACCGCAGAAGGCCCGCAAGGTCTGATGGCGGGCAAGCCGGTCGTCCACCTGCAGGCGCGTGGCGGCTACTACTCCGACGGCCCGGCAGCGAGCGTGGAATTCGGCGACTCCTACCTCAAAGCGGCGCTCGGCTTCATCGGCCTGAACATCCAAGACTCCGTGATCGCGGAAGGCCATGCCTATGCGCCGGACCAAGCGCAAGCGATCAAGGAAGCGGCTGTGGCGAAGGCGCGTGAAGCTGCGAAGCACATGGCGGCGATGGCGCCGGTTCAGGTGGGCTAGGTTTTATCAAATAAAAAAGAAGGGGCAACAACGTGATGAGCAATCAATCTCGTTCGATCCCTTTGACGACTTGGTGGCGTGTAGAAAGTGATGAAATCACTCAATTTGTAGGTCGTGATGTCATCATACTCAAAGAGGGGAAACATTTTTGGTTCATCAAGAACGCGAGTTTGGAGCGGTTGTTGCGCTGTTATGATGAAAAGACTGTGATCATCGACCTATCAGACTCAAAGTATCTTACGGTGGACTTACATCTTCCCCCTTTACCAGATGGTGTTGAATAGACTGGCGTAAAGGACAGACCTCATGGTTCATCGGTCTGTCCTTTTTCATATTTCTAGCGGGTGCCCCTCATTCTACAAGCTGTCACACAAAAAAAAGATACCCCGTAACCGCGCTGTCGGTGTCGTGGGGTACCTCTTCCCTTTTCCTCATGTGGTTGTTCCTATTCGTTCCCGTTTTGGGCTTTGATCCACTCGTAGCGGAACTTGAGGTTGCGGTGATACAAATCTCCAATCGACCAGTCCGCGTAGTCGTCCGGCAGCGGCAGTTCGTCGATCGCTTCGATCGGGCGGCCGGTGTCCACCAAGTTCTGGGCGGTGTTCATGATGTGCGTGATGTAGCGGCGGATGACCGCCAGCAGATCTTTTCCGGCGACGGGGCCGTGTCCGGGGATGATCTTTTGCACCGGCAGCTCTTTGATCTTCGCCAGCATCTCCAGCCACTCGCTCGCGCTGCCGTCGCGGATCATCGGATGCGAGCCGTTGGTGACGAGGTCGCCGATGAACAGCACGTCGTCTTCCGGCAACACCATCACGGTGTCGCTCGGCGTGTGACCGCCGCCGAAGCAGTACAGGTGCGCGGTGTGCTTGCTGCCGTGGAAGGTCAGCGCGTCTTGGAAAATCACGTTCGGCAACGTGACTTCGAAGCCGTTCTTCACCGCCCTGCCCATTTCCCGCATGTTCCCCACTTGCTTCTCCAGATTCGCTCTTTCCACCGGGTCCTGTTCCGCGGCCACTTGCTGCTCCGCTTGCTCCAACACCTCGGGATGGGTGCGGATGTATTCCACGATGCGCGGGGTGCGCTCGGCGATCATCTCGCGCGTCTTCTCCGTGGCATAGATGTCGCAGTCGGCGAACACTTGGTTGCCGCCGCAATGGTCGAGGTGAAAATGGCTGTTGATCACCGTGCTCACCGGACGTTCAAACAGCTCCTCCGCCATCCGCCGCAGGTCGGCCGCCGCTTGCGGAAGCTGAAACGTATCCCAGACCAGCGTGCGATCCCCCAAGTCCACGATCCCTGCGTTGCCGATCGCGCCTTTTCCATCCGTGACGATGGCGACATAGATCCCTTCCTCCACCTGTTCCAGTTGAAAATACTCCGATTGCAAAGTCGTTGCCTGCATGCTCTCTGCCCCCTCCGTTTGTAAACACATGTTTCTAGTACCATCGTATGGTAATTTGAGGGAGGATACAACCGATAAATTGTGACAAGACGTCATCCGTTATCTCACCAGCGGATTCGGTACCTTTTCCAGCGTGTACTGGCGGTTGGCGCAGGGGAGGTCGAGCCGCATCCGCGTCAGGGCTTTTAGGGACAGCTTGTCGGCAAATAAAGCCGTTTCATCCTCGGCGGCTTGGTCGTGAATCGCCGGGTCTTGCTTCAACTCGGCAAACACGCGGTGGCTGACGGTGTAGACGTGTCGCCAGAACAGGCGGTCGTCGATGCCGTAGTGCCGAGCCAGCGTCAAGATCAACTCGCCGATCTGTCCTTGGTAGACGGCGTGGAACAGCTTGCCGCGCATCTCGTCCTCGTCGTCGACCAGCGTCATCGAGCCGGGGTAGAGGTCGGGTAGCAACCCTTGCGCTTCCAAGCGGCGGCGGGAGATGCGCACGCCGCCGAAGTCGCGCTGGATCATCCGAACGGGACGGCCTTGGTGAAAGACCATGATCGAGTTCTGCTGGTGCCCTTCCAGCCCGATGCCGTAGCGGGAGAGCAGGGTGAGAAAGCCTGGCAGAGCGACTTCGACGTACTGTTGAAGCCAGCGGTGGGCGGCTTCGGTTTCTTCAGCGATGCCTTCTTGTTGTTGCAGGCGCTGAATCAATTCGACCGCGAACGGCACGTCGGTCAGCGGGGACTGCATGGTGAGCGCAGAGGCGGTGACGGGCAATTCATTCGGCTTCAGATCCGTTTCCGGATTGTCACGCAGAATGGCGGACAGGTTGCGCCGTTTGCGTTCGCGAATCTCGTCATCTGAGACTTCCGGTGCGTCTCCTCCCCAATCTCCTTCCGCTCCTACACCCGCACCGCCGACAGTTTGCCCTAAGCGAAACGCACAGCCAGCCGTCTCCGAGACAAATACGAGCGTGCCTCCGAAGCCCTCCTCCCGTCTGAGAATCTCCTGTAAGATCCCGCTGAGCCTAGGCCCGTTGTGTGTGGAATTCGGAGAGATCGTCCTCACGGTGGAGGTGGCGACGACGTTGACCGCCGTCTTGATGTGCGACAGACCCACTCCACCGGGCACGACGGTGCGAAATGACAGCGTGGCTTGAGCGGGCACCTGCACCTGAAGCGGCACGATCAGGTCGGCCGCCATCTCTGCCTCGTAGATCACGGGCAAAGACTCGCGCCGTTGCCACG
>DASTWJ010000040.1:0-9170 GCA_035776695.1 Bacilli bacterium | reverse complement strand
ATAGGGCGTTTTTTGCAAAATCACATCGTGCGGGGCAAATGCAAACGTGCGCACCGCCCACTCGATCCGGTTGATCACAGAACGGTGTTCGACCATGACGCCTTTGGGCTTGCCGGTCGAGCCGGACGTGTAGATCACATAAGCCAAGTCGGTCGGCTGGGGCAACGGTTCGAGGTTGGACGCATCCCCCGCATAAAGCGCCGGATCGTCCACCGTCAGAACTGTGCCGACAGCCGGCAACCGCTCTTGCAAACGCTCTTGGGTGAGGACAACCTGTGCCGCACTGTCCGCCAACAGATAGGCGATCCGCTCCGCCGGCCAGTCCGGCATGATCGGCACATACGCGCCACCCGCTTTGTGAACGGCCAAGACGGCCATCATCATCTCTGCCGAACGCTCCAACAGCATCGCAACCAACGTATCCGGTCCGACACCTTCCCGGCGCAAGACTCGAGCCAGTTGATTGGCTTTGGCGTTCAATTCCGCATAGGTCAGCACCTTGCCGTCCGCTTGCAACGCCACCGCCTCAGGCGTCTTCGCCACCTGTTCCTCGAAGATCTGCGGCAGGGTCTTGTGTTCGTCAAACGGGATATCCGTATCGTTGAACACCTGCAGAATCTGCTCCCGCTCTTCCGGCAATGCCAATTCCAGTTCGCCGACGGTGGTCGTCGCTTCTGCACAGAGCGCTTCCAGCACCTGCATCAGATGACGGCTCATCCGCTCGATCGTCGCTTGGGCGAACAACTTGGTGCGGTACTCCAACCGCATCGACAGACCGGTGCCCGACTCCAACGCCTCCAGCGTCAGATCGAACTTGGCCATCGCCTCATCGTACGCTTGCGGATGGACGACCACATCGCCCATCTGCGTCTCGGTCAAATCGGCATTTTGCAGCACGAACATCACATCGAACAGCGGGTTGCGGCTTAGGTCACGCCGCACGCCGACCTGTTCAATCAACCCCTCATACGGATAATCCTGATGATCGAACGCCGCGACGACATGCTCTTTGACAGCCGCGAGGAACTGCTCGATCGTCCGTTCGCGTTCGGGACGCAACCGCAGGGTCAGCGTGTTGACGAACATGCCCATCACCGACTCCGCATCGGGGTGCGCCCGCCCGGCGACCGGCGTGCCGATCACGAGGTCTTCCTGATTCGCATACTTGCAAAGCAGCAGCGAATACGCCGCCAGCAGGATCATGTACAAGGTCAGCCCGTTCTCCGCCGCCAGCCGTTGCAGGCGATCGGTCAACTCGCGCCCGACCTCGAAACGCACCGCATGACCCGCATGCTCCATCACCGCAGGGCGCGAAAAATCACCCGTCAGGTTGAGCACCGGCACCTCATCGACGAACTGCTCCTGCCAGTACGCCTGTTGCTCTTGCAACCGCTCCGTCGTGAAAAATCCGTCTTGCCAAGCCGCATAGTCCTTGTACTGAACCGCGAGCGGCTGTAGCTCCTCTCCGCGATACGCGGCGATCAAGTCCTGCATCAGCAGATTGACCGAAGCGCCGTCCGAGATGATGTGGTGCATGTCGAACAAGAGCAGATGGCGCTCCGACGCCACGCGCAGCACGCGCATCCGCAACAGCGGCGCGTGCGCCAGATCGAACGGTTGCACGAACGCCTCCATCTCTGCCCGCAGATCCGGCTCTCGTGCCTCGGTGAACGTCAGAGAGAAATCGACCGCCTCTCGCACCACTTGCCGTGGCTCGCCGTCGACGCGCACAAACGCCGTGCGCAGCACCTCGTGACGAGCGATCACCGCCTGCACCGCCGCCTCCAGACGCTCGACATTCAAGTCCCCCTCCAAGCGCAGCACGCCCGACATGTTGTACGTCGTGTCCTGCTCCGCCAACTGTTGGAGGATGAACAAGCGGTGTTGAGCCGAAGAAAGCGGATAGTCGTCCGCTGCCGCCACCGGCTCGATCGGCGCGAAGCCCACCTGTTCCGTGCGTTGGATCAGCGCGGCCAACTGCTCGATCGTGCCTTCTTGGAACACGGCACGCAGCGGCAATTTCACGCCCATTTTTTGGTAAATCCGAGCGACCAGCGACGAAGCTTTCAGCGAGTGACCGCCCAGTTCGAAAAAGTTGTCGCGTACGCCGACCTGCTCGACATCCAACACCGCCGACCAGATCGCCGCCAACTCCGCTTCCGTCTCCGTGCGCGGCGCGACATACTCCGTACTGCGCATCACATCGGTCGCCGGTTCAGGCAACGCCTTGCGATCGACTTTGCCGTTGCTCGTGACCGGCATCCGCTCCAAGAACAGGAAGTACGACGGGATCATGTACTCAGGCAACACCTGCGTCAACGCGTCTCGCAGGCGGGCGGTCGTCAGCTCGGTTTTCGATTCGGTCACGAGATAAGCGACCAGATCGCGGTCCCCTTGCGCATCCGCTCGGGTCAGAACCACCGCTTCTTTTACCCCGTCGACCAACAACAACTGCGCCTCAATCTCCCCAAGCTCGATCCGATAGCCGCGGACCTTCACCTGAAAGTCCATCCGGCCTTGGTAATCGAGGTTGCCGTCCGGCAGCCAGCGCGCCAAGTCGCCCGACCGGTACATCCGCTCACCCGGCGCGAACGGGTCGTCCAGAAACTTCTCCGCCGTCAGATCGGGGCGGTTCAGATAGCCACGTGCCACGTTGGCCCCCGAGATCACCAATTCGCCAGGTACCCCGATCGGTTGGAGATTGCCTTGCGCATCCAACACATAGAGGCGGCTGTTGTAAATCGGTCGGCCGATCGGCAGCACCTCTCCCGAGAAATCGACCGGCACCGGGTAAGCCGTCACTTCGACCGTCGTTTCTGTCGGTCCGTACATGTTGTAAATCCGCGCCGCGTTGACCGGGTGTATGATCTGATGGAAACGCTGCACCTGTCGAGTCGTCAGCGTCTCCCCACTTGTAAACAACCGCTGTAGCGTCGCGATCTTCGGCAGCAGAGCCCCTGCCTCCAACGCGTCAAGGAACACAGACAGCATCGACGGCACAAAGTGAATCGATGTCACGCCATACTGCTCGACCGCCGCCGCGATGCGCTCCGGCTCCTTTTCACCGCCCGGCTCCAAGAAGCAGACCTGCGCCCCGACGAACATCCACGTGAACAATTCCCACACGGACACGTCGAACACAAACGGCGTTTTCTGCAAAATCACATCATCCGAAGTAAATCCGAACGCCCGCACCGCCCACTGAATCCGGTTGATCACGTTGGCATGTTCGACCATGACGCCTTTGGGCTTGCCGGTCGAGCCGGACGTGTAGATCACATAGGCCAAGTTGTGCGACGTGTGCAACCGTTCGAGGTTGGACACCTCCCCGACATAGAGCGTCGGCTCCTCCACCACGACCACCGGTACCGCGCCGTCGAACGACAGCCGCTCTTGCAAGTGTCCCTGCGTCAGAACAACGCGAGCCGCACTGTCTTTCACGAGGTAGGCGATGCGATCGGTCGGCCAGTCCGGCGAGATCGGGAGGTACGCGCCCCCCGCCTTGTGAATCGCCAATACGGCGATCATCATCTCCGTCGAGCGCTCCAACACCGCGGCGACCAGCGAATCCGGGCCGACGCCTTCGCGACGCAACACGCGCGCCAACCGGTTGGCTTTGGCGTTCAACTCACCGTAGCTCATCGTCTTCCCGTCCGCTTGCAACGCGACCGCCTCCGGCGTCTGCGCCGCCTGCCGCTCAAACACCTCCGACAGCGACAGATGACCGTCGAACGGCACTTCCGTCTCGTTGAACGCTTGCAGAATCTGCTCGCGCTCCTCCGGTAGCGTCAACTCCAACGCCCCGATGCTCGTCGTCGGCTCTTTACACAGCGCTTCCAACACCCGGACAAAATGCCGGCTCATCCGCTCGATCGTCGCCTGAGCAAATACGTTCGTGCGGTACTCCAAGCGCAGCGACAGCCCCGCGTCCGTCTCCAACGCTTCCAGCGTCAGGTCGAACTTCGCCATCGTCTCATCAAACGGCTCCGGCCGGACGACCACGCCGTCCATGTCCGTCGCGGTCAGGTCCGCATTTTGCAACACGAACATCACGTCAAACAGCGGGTTGCGGCTCAAGTCGCGGCGCACGCCCAACCGCTCGATCAACTGTTCCAGCGGATAGTCCTGATGATCGAACGCCGTCACGACGCGCTCTTTGACAGCGGCAAGAAACTGTTCCATCGTCAGGTCGCGTTCGGGATGCAGACGCAACGCCAACGTGTTGACGAACATGCCCATCACCGACTCCGCATCGGGATGCGCCCGACCGGAGACCGGCGTGCCGATCACGAGGTCCTCCTGATTCGCATACTTGCCGAGCAGCAGCGAGTACGCCGCCAATAGAATCATGTACAAGGTCAGCCCGTTGTCGTTCGCCAACACTCGCAGGCGGTCGGTCAACTCGCGCCCGACTTCGAAACGCAACGCGTGACCCGCATGCTCCATCACCGTCGGGCGCGAGAAGTCGCCCGTCAGGTTCAGCACCGGCACCTCGTCGGCGAACTGCTCCGTCCAGTAGGCCTGTTGCCCTTGCAACCGCTCCGTCGTGAAAAATCCGTCTTGCCAAGCCGCATAGTCCTTGTACTGGATCGCGAGCGGCTGCAACTCCTCCCCGCGATACGCCGCGATCAACTCCTGCAGCAACAGATTGATCGAAGCACCATCCGAGATGATATGATGCATGTCGAATAGCAGGAGATGGCGCTTCGGCGCAACGCGCAACAACTGCATGCGGAACAACGGCGCTTGGGTCAGATCGAACGGTTGCACGAATGCGCGCATCCGTGCCTGACGCTCGGCCTCCTGCCCCTCAATCAGCGGCAGCGTGAAGTCAACCGCTTCCCGCACCACTTGGCGCGGCTCACCCTCGACGCGAACGAACGCCGTCCGCAACGCATCATGGCGGGTGATCACCGAGCGCACAGCCGCCTCCAAGCGCTCTACATCCAAGTCGCCCTCGAGTTGCAACGCGCCCGGCATGTTGTACGCGGTATCCTGCTCCGACAACTGCTGGAGGATGAACAGGCGATGCTGGGCCGAAGACAGCGAATAATCGCCCGCCTCCGCCACCCGTTCGATCGGCGCGAATCCCTCTTGCTCCGTGCTGCGGATCAACGCGGCCAAGCCTTCGATCGTGCCCGATTGGAACACCGCCCGCAACGGCAACTTAACGCCCGTTTTTTGGTAAATACGAGCGATCAGCGTCGATGCTTTCAGCGAGTGACCGCCGAGATCGAAGAAATTGTCCTGTATGCCGACCTGTTCCGGCTCCAGTTCCAGCACGTCCGACCAGATGGCCGCCACGCTCGCTTCCAACTCATCGCGCGGCGCCAATTGCAGACCGCCGGCCTGACCGTTCAACTCCGGCTCGGGCAGCGCGTTCTTGTCGACCTTGCCGTTTGGCGTCGTCGGAATGCGATCGAGGAACATGAAATAGGACGGCACCATATATTCGGGCAGCAAGTCGGACAGATAGCGGCGCAGATCACCGCTCGTCAGCGCAGCGCCTGTCACGAGATAAGCGCAGAGATACTTGTTTTCGTTCTTATCGAGGCGGTCGGTCACAAACACGTTGTCGACTTGCGGATGAGCCGACAAAGCGGTCTCGATCTCCCCGATCTCGATGCGGAACCCGCGGATCTTCACCTGATAGTCGATCCGCGAGAGAAATTCGAGCGTCCCGTCCGGCAGCCAACGCGCCAAGTCGCCGGTGCGATACGCGCGCGTTCCCGAGTCAAACGGGTTTGGCACAAACCGCTCCGCCGTCAGCTCCGGTTGGTTGATGTACCCCACCCCCACGCCGTCGCCTCCGATCAAGATTTCGCCCGGTTCGCCGATCGGCTGCAGGCGGTCGCCGTGTCCGACGATGTAGATCTGCGTGTTGGCGATCGGCTTGCCGATCGGCAGGAACTTGCCGGTCGCTTTGTCCTGTGACTCATACCGATGAATCGCAGCCCCGATCGTCGTCTCACTCGGGCCGTAGACATTGAGCACTTTCAAATCGGGCAACAGGTTGAAATACTGTTCCACCACCGTATCCTGTACCGATTCCGCACCCGTCCAGATCTTGTTCAGGCACAAATCGCGCCCGTGCAGGAACGGGTGCAGATCCTTCAATAAGAACGGCATCAACAGCGCCATCGTCGCCCGTTCGCTTTCCATCACGTCGACCAGCTTCAAGATGTCAAACGGTCGCGTATTGAACAGCACCAGCGTCCCGCCGAACACCAGCGGCAGGAAAATCTCGCCGACATTCGCGTCAAACGAAGAGTTGGCAAGAGACAGGCAGCGATCATCAGAACCGATTTCCCCGTCCAAGAGGTCGTTCATCGCATACAACCAGTTCACGAGCGACTTGTGCGTAAGCATCGACCCTTTCGGTCGACCCGTCGAGCCGGAACTGAAAATGATGTACCCGAGATCGGTCGACGTTTGCAGCGGCTCCGGATTGTCGGTCTTCCCTTGATAGAGCGCTGCCTCATCCAAGAGCAGAACCTCGCCCGCAAACCCGGCGGCTCGTTGCGTCAGTGCGGACTGCACCAGCAACATCTCCGCTTGGGAAATCTCCAACATGTACTCGATCCGCTCCTGCGGATACTCCGGGTCGATCGGCAGGAACGCACCGCCGGCCTTCAAGATCCCCAAGATCGCCACGATGCCCTCCAGCGATCGATTGGTCAGCACCCCGACCACCGTTTCCACACCGACACCGCGTTCGCGCAACTGGTGAGCCAGCGCGTTCGCCTGCTCGTTTACCTCGCCGTACGTCAACGTGCGCCCTTCAAACACCAGCGCCGGATGCTCCGGCTGACGAGTTGCCTGCTCCTCGAACAGCTCCTGCAACAAACGATCGTCCGGGAACGCCCGCTTCGTCTCGTTGAAACCGAAGAGCAGTTGTTCACGCTCCGCCTCAGGCAACAAGTTCAGATCGGACACTTTCTTCTCGGGATGTGCCATCACATCCGCAAGAAGCATCATCAAACGTTTATACAAGCGTTGCAACTCATCAGCCGTAAACTGATCGACACGATAATCGAAATCGAGCTTCAACTGCCCCCGCTCCTCATGATCATACACATGGAACGTCAACGAGTTGGTCTGATGGCCGGTGAAATGCCACTGCGTGTCATACTGATACCCGTGGTCACCCTGTGCGAACTTGGCGTTTTGATACGAAAACACCACATCGAACAGTTCGTCCGCTGACATCCCATGATCCTCACGCAAGTCGTTGACCAGCAGGTTGTAGGGATACCGTTGGTTGCGGTAGCACGCCTTTTGCTCCCGCTTGATGCGATCGGCGAACTCCACATACGACTCCTGCTCATCCACCGTCAACCGAATCGGCATCGTACTTACGAACATCCCGATCGTCGACTTGTCCCGTGCCGAATGACGGTTGAGCACACTGGTCAGCACCGTGGCTTCAGGCGCGAGTTTCGTCCGGTTGATGTACACGTACAGCAGGGACAGAAACAGCGAGAACACCGACAAGCGATGCTCTTGGCAAAACGCATGAATGCGCTCCGTCAACCCCTCGGACAGCACAAATGACTCCCGCTTCGCTTGCGTCTGGCCGGGGACTTGCTGACGTGAACTGAGCGTCGTCCGCTCCGGCAGCTCCGCAAACTTCTGCCGCCAGAACTCCTTCATCTTCGCGGCACGATCGGATTGCAAGAAATCATACTCTTCATTCAAATAAGTCAGGTATGAATAATCAGACTTTTTTACCGGTGCTTGACCGTTTAGTAGCGCCTGATAATCGTCCATCAGCAAACTGCCGATCAGCGTCATCGTCCAGGCATCCGAGATCAGGTGGTGCATCTTCAAGAGCAGTCCAACCCGCTCTCCCGGCAACGTGAACACGGTAAACCGGCACAGATCCTCCCTCATCAAATCGATCGGTTTGGAAGCCTCAGCCGCCGCATACGCTTGCAAGTGAGCTTCTTCCTCGAACTCGATCCGTTCGATGTCGCCGACCGGTCGCGAATCGAAGAATTGACGAGGCAAGCCGTCCTCTTCGATCAGGCGCAGTCGCACTTCTTCGTGTTGTTCCAAGAACAACCGAATCGCTTGCGTCAGAACCGCCTCCTCCATGCGGTGTTGAAAAAACATCGTGCCCACGATGTTATTCATCGGCGTGCCTTGATTAATCTTCTCCATATACCAGATTCGCATCTGGGCTTGAGACAGAGGGAAAGTCGCAGAAGAGAGTAAAGTCACTAGTTCCACCCCGTTACTTTGTGTTAGCCAAACGAATTGTGTAGTACAGTTACTCCGATGTTATACCTAACATTCCGAAAATTCAACCATGCTTCTTTTTTTCACACATCATTTTAAGTTACCATTCGGCAAGTTCCTTTCTTTTTCTCCAATATTCTGCACTATCTTCATCAATTGTTTATTGATTAGGTTCACTGACCACGGAGGTACGTTCTATTTAAAAAAAGACATTCCCGTCGAAGGGAATGCCTTTAGGAAATGAGATCTTGCAAGTTCATCAGGTCTCGCATACATAGACCGGTCTGGAGTAATAGCGCAACAGGTTTCTTCTGCTGTTGAGCAACGTGTTCCAGCCGTCCAGTTCCATCTCGATGTTTTGGAGCATTTCAAGTGGAATTTGCAGATTTAAGATTCGCCCTTGAATTTCAAAGCGGGTCACCCCGGCCGGCATGACTTTGCCTTGCATCACGACCTCTTCGATCTCCTGCAGGGTATAGTTGGGATAGGAAATACGTAACAGGTTCGGCTCTAGCTGAATCTCGATCTCTGAGGGTACTCGGGTGACACAAAACGGATGTTGGTAGACATCGACAAGGTGATGCCAGGCGTCGAGTTGCCCCTCCGGTGTGCGCGGATAAACGTAGTACGTAGCGGCTCCTTGCTGAATCTTCGCGAGAGCACGTCCCGGCAACGGAGCGATTGCTACGTGAAATACCTGTGGGTTGCTCTCCAGATGCGCGATCAAGTCTCCATGCGGTACGACATGATCCCAGGTTCCAATCAGCATATCTTCCATATCGACGATCTGGAGAGGAATTTGGCTACAGCCTAACTCTTGCAAGGAACAAGTCCGGTGTGCGCCATCAATGATCAGATACTGACCATTTTTCATTTCAACAGCAATCGGCGGGTGACGTAATACCCCCTCCGCGTGGATCGATCGTTTC
>DASTWJ010000039.1:0-9774 GCA_035776695.1 Bacilli bacterium | reverse complement strand
GATCCACGCCGTCGCCCGCTTCTCCATCCCGTTCAGGTTCGAGTCGACCGCTTTGCGCACCGCTTCGGGCAACAGACGCTTTTTATCCTCATTGAACCCGTCCATCCAGCGATCCACCTGTTGCAACAGGTCGGGCAGATGCTCGCCGAGTTCGCGCAGTTGGTCGATCAACATCGGGAACGTGTTGATCAACAGCGCCACCAGCAACAGGAAAAACAACGCGTAAATGATCACGACACTGACGCCGCGAGGGACGCCTTTCTTGTGCAACAGCCCGACCAGCGGGTTGAGCAGGTAGGCGATGATCACGGATATGAGAAACGGCGTCAACACCGCTTTGACGATCGCGCCGACTCCGGCGAGCACGTCGCGCAACTCCCACAGCAGCCAGACACAGGCGAGCCCCACCAACAGCACCAGACCGTAGTAGAGCGTTCGCCCTCGCCGCATGTCCTCCATCTCCCGACACCCCCTCCTTTGCCTCCGCATGAACTTCTGTACCGCATAGTCTGCCCAAAAATGCAAAAAGCTCCCCGTTCTGGAAGCAGAAGGGGAGCCCGTACCACGTATTCTTTTTGCCAAAAAAAGTCTTGCCTACGAGAACCACAGCTTCAAGCCGATGTCGCCCAGCGTAAAGACGAACGCGACAGATGCGACGTACGAGTTGACCGTGAAGAACGCCACATCGATCCGGCTCATGTCATGCGGGGAGATGATCCGATGCTCGTACCACAAGAGCGCCGCGACCGCAGCCACGCCAACCCAGTACAACACCCCGAGCGAGACGAACAGCGGCACCAGCGCGAAGAGCACGATCGTGCCGACATGCATCAGGCGGGAGATCATCAGGCCGGTCTTGATCCCGAAGCGAGACGGGATCGAGTGCAGTCCGTGGCGGCGGTCAAACTCGACATCCTGACAAGCGTAGATGATGTCAAACGCCGCGATCCACACGGCGACCGCACCGCCCAGGAGCAGTGCCGGCACGTCAAAGCGACCGGTGACGGCGATCCAACCGCCGAGCGGGGCCAACGCGTCGGCGATGCCGAGCACGAGGTGACACGCCCAAGTGAACCGCTTGCAGTACGGGTAGAGCACGAGGAAAAAGACGGCGATCGGCAGCAACTTGAAGCAAAGCGGATTCAGCATGTACGACGACACGCCGAGCACCGCGAAGGAGACGAGAATGAACAGCCACGCTTCGAGCCTCTTGATCGCGCCGCGCGGAATCTCGCGGGTGGCGGTGCGCGGGTTCTTGGCGTCGATCACCGCGTCGATCACCCGGTTCAGGCCCATCGCCGCCGAGCGAGCCCCGACCATCGCCAAGGTCACCCAGAATACGGTCGCCCAGCCCGGCCAGCCGTCGTAGGTGTAGAACGAAGCCATCACCATGCCGATAAACGCATACGGCAAAGCGAAGATCGTATGTTCAAACTTGATCATCTCCAGAAAGAGACGAATCTTGGCCATGAAAAAAACCCCCAATAATCGCATGTACAGGTATCTACTCTATTACAGCGATCATCAGGGAATTTGTCAATCCGTTAAATATTTGCAACCTCGTCTACCGAGGCGACGGCGAGGCATCAGACCTCTTGCAGTTCCTTGTTCGGCTCGGCGAGCGGCACTTTGCCGAGATACATGCGGATCGCGTTCTCCATCTCCGTCATGTTGATGTTCGTGTTGCGACACGGCCCTTCCGGCCGCTTGTTGGCGATGGCGATCACCGGGACCGCCGCTTTCACATCCTGCACGCCGGCCATCAGGTCGCGTTCGCAGGCGACGGCGATCACGCCTTTCGGGGTTTTCTCCGCCAGCAGTTGGCGCGCCATCTGACCGCCTGCGCAGATGTGAAAATCGACATCGTATTTGGCGGTGACCTCTTTGATCTCGTCACGCGTCGCCTTGTCCAAGCAGCGCGGCAGCAGAATCAGCAACTCGTCGCGCTGAATCTTCGCTTGGTTGATCTCCGTCAAGCGGTTGCCGACTTGTAGCACCGAATTGGACATGCGGTCTTTGGACAGGCCGAACCAGCCGGCCACTTTCGTCGTGTAGGGGATGATCTTCGACAGGGCGATGTGCTTGCCTTTGTAAAAAGGCACCAAGTTCATGCCCGTCCACACGGTCAAGCCGATCAGCAAAAAGACGGCGTCGACCATCCCGAGCACGCCCCAAAGCCCCATGACCACCGTACGTCCGATCCACAAGGGCAATTCCAACAAACGAGGCTGCATCAGGTACAGCGCCACCCAGGCGCCGGCGTTCACCATCATCAGCGTGATCGATGCAAAGGTCAGAAAATACCAAGGGCTGGTTTCCAGATCCCCGTTGTTCTCTTCCACTTCTCCGGTCCACCCATCCCACGTGTCCCCGAGCTTGCGGGGCGGGATGGCAGGCGTCTCTTTGGCTTCGACAGTCGGTTCCACATTGGCCATCATTAAGTCCCTCCTACCGTTTCTGGAACTTAGTCTGTCCAAACCCTGCCAAGATATTACTCCGCTGTGCAGATGCACCAACCGTTTCGCCCATGCATACCGTGTGGAGGAGTGTACATGGTGAAGGAGGGAAGCAACGTTGCATGTTTATCTGGTACAGCCCGGCGATACCCTAACCGCCATCGCCGCGCGCTATCGGGTATCGCCCGGCCACCTCGTGGTCGCCAACGACCTCCCGCCCACCGCCTGTCTGCTGCCGGGTCAGGCGCTCTATATCCCTTCGCGCCTCGAGATCCCCGGCACCGACGGGTACACCACCTATCGCGTACAAGCGGGAGACACCGCACGCTCCCTGAGCGAGCGTTTTCAGATTCCCGTCACTTGGCTGGCGTTTTGCAACCAACTCGAAGGGAACCACTTGCGCGAAGGGGAGATCCTGCTGCTCCCGCACAGCGCCGAGCGGTCGAACGGGGCGTACAGAACCAAGCGTAGCCGCTTCGGTCTGCTGCGACTCCCGGAGCCGTACGCAACGCCGACAACGCCCCGCGCGGCGATCGAATATACGGGCGTGCCCGGCCTGATCGTGGACGAAACGGGGGACGTGACGTTCCCCGAAGTACCACCGGACGCGCCGGACACCCCCAACCTGCTGATCTGCACGCTCTCCGACCCCACTGCAGCGAAAACCATCCTACAAAGCGACACCACACGAGCCCGGATTCTTCACACCCTCGCCACCGAACTGCGGCACAAGGGCGGAGACGGCATCCTCTTTGCTTGGCATCGCCTGCCGACCAAATCGGCCGGCACTTACCTTCGGTTCATCGGAGAAGCCGCCCGCCAGCTGCAACCGCAAGCGCTGCGAGTCGGGCTGCACCTGACCGGCGCATCGCCGCTTTTGAAAAAGAAAAAACGGTTGCGCCAAACGGTCGACATGCTCGACCACATCTTCTTCGAGCCGGTCGCGAACCCGGCCCCATCGGGTGCCGTCTCGCTGCCCCGCCTGCAGGCGATGGCGCACCACGACTACGGCGCACCGCTCGTCGGCGTCGACGTCGTGGAGAAGAGTCTGCGCGCCGTTCAGACGATCTTGCCGCCCGCCAAGACCTGGCTCGTCCTGCGCCCGTGCGGCTACCTGATGCACCGAGGCAAAGCGATCCGCAAAATCACCCCGCACCACGCGACCAGACTGGCGCTGGAAGCGGGGATGCCCCTCCTGCGCGAACCCTCCGGCGAACTCGTCTGGTTTCGCTACGCCCCCGAAGGAGGCTACTCCGTGTGGTATGAAGACCTCTGGAACTTCGTGCGCAAACTGCACCTGCTCGACCAGTTGAAACTCCAAGGCTTGGCTTTGTGGGAGCAAGGTGCCTACATGCCGGAAGCTTGGCACTACCTCAGCGATTTTCTCGAAGCGCCCGACGACCACGAAGACCCTATGCCATAAAAAAAAGACCCTGCCGATGAGCGGCAGGGTCTAGCTATGCGATTCTGCAGGTTACTGGTTCAGGCCCAGCACTTGCTCGATCTTCGGCTGCAGCTTCTCGAACCCGCGGTCGCCCGCCGTTCGGAAGAACAGCTTCCCTTCCTTGTCAAACAAGAAGAACGCCGGGACGTACTCGTTTTGGTACGCCTCTGCAATCTTGTGCAGGTTGTCGATCGCCACCGGATGGGTGATCCCGTACTTGGCGAGGTCCTCCTTCACTTTCTCGAGGTCCGTATCCGCTTCATAGCGCGGGAAATGAACCCCGACCAACTGCAGGCCGTGCTCCTTGTATTGATCGCGGTAGTTGATCAGGTCGGGCATCACTTCATGGCAGATGTGGCAGGAGACCGCCCAGAAATGGACGAGCACCGTCTTATCCGCCAGATCGGCCGGCATCTGATCTTGATGGAACCATTCCGTCGCGCCTTCCAGCGCGGGACGTTCCGTACCTAAGCGCATCGGCATCATGGAGTTCCTTCTTTCCGATTAGAGGGTTTTTTCGCCCGGTTTCCAGTTCGCCGGGCACAGGCCGCCGGTTTGCAGCGCTTCCAAAACGCGGAGCGTTTCGTCAACGGAACGACCGACGTTCAGGGAGTTGACGGTTGCGTGTTGGACAACGCCTTCCGGGTCGATGATGAACAGGCCGCGCAGCGCGATGCCTTCGTCTTCGATCAGCACGTCGAAGTCGCGAGCGACTTGCTTGGTGATGTCGGAAGCGAGCGGGTAGTTCAGTTCGCCCAGACCGTTTTGTTCGCGCGGAGTTTTGATCCAAGCGCGGTGAGAGTGTACGGAGTCGATGGAAACGCCGAGGATTTCAGCGTCCAGATCGGTGAATTCTTGAGCGCGATCGGACATCGCGGTGATCTCGGTCGGGCAGACGAAGGTGAAGTCGAGCGGGTAGAAGAAGAGAACCAGCCACTTCCCTTTGTAATCTTCGAGGGAAACCGGAACGTCCAGAGTTTCCATGTTTTTCGTAGACGGCATGGTGAAGTTCGGTGCTTTGTTACCTACCAACGGCATAAGAAATTACCTCCTGAGTAATGGGATTTACTATGTAGTACAGGAAAATATTCCATGTACAGAACTATTGTAGCCCCTACTTCCAAATTAATCAAGCCGCCCCGCTGTAAGCCCGCTTACTGCCACAGCCGCAGATGAAACACTTGATTCATCTGCTTGCCGAGCGGTTGCTTGACCGCCCAGAGCACGGCGTTCGGCCCCATCGTCGTGCCGCGATTCGCCACTTCCCCAATGTCCTCCACCTCTCCCGTATCGAAGCGGAAAAATCGCCCGTGCAGATCCTCACTGATCCAGCCGACCCCGAGGTTGGAGACGGATGGCACCATCTTGCGGGCTTTGTCCTGCTCCTCCGACACGCGAAACGTCTTCCCTGTCGCCAAGTCGTGCAACAGCACCTGATCCTCGCGAATATAGACCACATACGACCCGAACAGCGCCGGCGACTGGTTGAACCCGCCCGTCACAACCGGGGCCGTGCGCTCCGTCTTGCGGTCGTACACGAACAAGGTCGATTGCGCCAACCCGCGGTCCTCATGCCGCACCTCGCCCCACAAGATCCGCGACCCGTACATGCGCGGCCCTTCGAAATGCATCGCCGTCGCATCCTCCGACACCGCCAGCACGTTGCGTTCCCTTGTGTTCAGGTCGTACATCACGATCTGCTCCTCATACGTGTTGTCATGGTCGACCACTTCGTTCCACGCCAGCACATCATCGAACACGGCGAGCATCCGCGGCTCGAGTCGCGACCGGCCGCTCGACACGACGCGCTCGATCCCCGTCTTGCGCTCTTCGTAGCGAATCTCCCAGTCGACCTGATCTTTTTGCGGCGTCAGTTCGACCCACGCCACATGATCGGCGTTGGCGTCGGCGCTGCCGATCCGCTTCTTGCCTTTCACCTGTTCAATCACCCAATCGTTTTCATGCGTCTCGGGGTCGTACACCGCCAACCGCTTGTGCTGCGAGGTCGGCGACACCAACAGCCGTTGGTCAGGCAGAATCTTATAGACAACCCCGACATCCTCAATCCGGTAATCTTTGCGCTTCGCTTCCACGGCTATGCGCTGCACCAGATCACCGACCGGCGAGAGGGCTGGCAGTTCCGCTTGAACCGACTCCTCCGCCTCGCCCGACTTGTTCCCCCACGCGACCGCCGTCACGACCAGAAACATAGCCAGCATCACCGTCACAAATTTATACAAGTCCCACAACCTCCTCCAACACCGCTAACCTCTATCCTATGGCCCGACGGCCGCCAACTTTACATGAAACCATCCACCCCGGCACACACTAGCCCGAGGTACTTTCTACCCTATTCTCTACCACAACCGCCAAAGCCTTCCCCCACCATTCGTAGCCAAAGGAGAGTGGCCCCTATGACCCGCGTCATCTGTCATGTCGACACCTGCACGCACTACCTGCCCGGCGATGCCTGCGGGGCGCAGAACATCGACATCATGCACGAAGAGGAAGGGCACATGGCCCGCATCGAAGACCAGACGATGTGCAAAACGTTCCACGAAGTGTCCGGTGTCACTTCCTACCTCGGATCGGCCGACAACGTCAACTGGGTCGGTTCCGCCCTTGAGCTCCTGCTGCCGGGTCATCAAGCCGACCCGAGCATCTCCTGCACCGTCGCCTCTTGCGACTACTGGGCGGAGGGACGCCGCTGCGTCGCCCCCGCCATCGAAGTCACGGGCGCCAGCGCCAACGAATGCCAAGACACCAACTGCCAGACGTTCAAACCACGCCAATGAGGCAAATGAGGTGAGCCAAATGCCCCGACACGATCTGAACGACCAACTGACGCTCAAGGAAATCGACGACCGCGCTCGCTACGAGCCGCTGGAGATCGCCGGACTGTCCGGCCTCGCCGTGGACAAGGTGGAAAGCCTCGTCCGCGACGGCGCACTGCCCACCGATGAGCACAACCGCATCCAAGGCTCCGATTTCCTCCAATGGGTCGAGATCAACGACCTCCCCGTCAAACAACAGTAACCGGGTGCCTTCACAGGCACCCCTTTTTTTCCTCGATAAAAAAGCAAAAAAACGCCGACCTCCTGAACCGCGCACAGGAACCCAGCGTTTACTCGACACGAACTTTTTTCTAGCTGCCTACATGCCGACCTGCAGATCATCCGCCATCTGCGGGTACAGGTGGTACGGCACCAATGAGCCGTCTTCCTCGACATCGAACATTTTCAACTGCTGGTCGGCCGTCAAGCTGAACTCGACGAAGCACCCCCAGCAATAATACTGGGACGACCCGATCTTTCCGATATCCCGACAATTGCACTTCGGACAACGCTCCATACTCGATTCCTCCTGACCGATCAAGCTAGCCTTCGATGAACCCAAGATCTTCGGGTACGACCAACGCGTCCATTCCCACGATCATCTCAGGATGCGTAGGCAACACTTTGCGTCCTTCCCGCAAGTCCACCAGAAAGCCTTCCGATACTTCATACCCTACAATCGTTTCCAGATTGTCGTCCAAATAAACGTCTTCCACCGTCCCCAACAGGTCGCCGCCGGCGGTCAGCACGTCTTTGCCGACATAATGCACTTCGCCTTCGATCATGCTGCGCATCACGCCCGACTCGTCCTTGAACTCGATGACGCCTTCCCGCCGCTGCACGGTTACGGCATCTTGCCCGATCGCCCAGATGCAGGCTTTGGGCAACACTTTCGTCTGGGAGACGAGACCGCCTTTTTCCAGCAACAGAGAGTGAAACGACCCGTCGCCGGCAAACAGGACGTCTCGCACCTCTCCGACCTGCTCGCCGGTGGACAGCTCGACCACCGGCAATCCGATCAAGTCTCTCGCTTTGCGCATGAAGTCACTTACCTCCTTCGCAGCCGTTCGACGCTCGCACAAACTTTTCGCGCCGCCTCCTGAACTTCATCCACCGTATTGTACCCGGAAAAGCTGAATCGTATCGCGGAACGCACCGCTTCTTCCGTCAGGCACATCGCGAGCAGAACATGGGACGGCTGGAGGGAGCCGGACGTGCAAGCCGAGCCGCTCGACGCCATCACGCCTTGCATGTCCAAGTTCATCAGCAGGCGCTCGGAGGAAGCGCCCGGGAAGGTCACGTTCAGGATCGCCGGCACCCCGTCCTCGGGCGAGTTGACGATGTACCCATCCGTCCCCAACTCCGAGGTGAAGACATCGAGCATCGCCTGACGCACCTTTTGCACCTGTGCCACCTTGTCTTCCAGCCCCTGCACCGCACGCTCCATCGCCATGCCGAACCCGACGAGGCTCGCCAGATTCTCCGTCCCCGCACGCCGCTGTTGCTCCTGCGCCCCGCCGTACTGATAAGGCGTCCACTTGACCTGCTGGCGAACGTACAAGGCGCCGACTCCTTTCGGCCCATGCACCTTGTGCCCGGAGACGGAGAGCAGATCGACCCCCAGTGCGTTCACATCGAGAGGGAGCTGTCCGACCGCCTGTACCGCATCCGTATGGAAAATGACCCCGTGCTCTTGCGCCATCTCCGCCAAGTCCGCGATCGGCTGCACGGCACCGGTCTCATTGTTCACCATCATCACCGACAGCAGGATCGTCTCGTCCCGCAGCGCCGCTCGCACCGACTCGACCGACACCCGGCCTGTCCGATCCGGCTGCACGTACGTCACCTCAAACCCCAGCGACTCCAAAAACGCACAGGTATGTAACACCGCATGATGCTCCATCGCCGTCGTCACGATGTGCTTGCCCCGCTCCCGATGTGCCAATGCCACGCCGACCAGCGCCGCGTTGTCCGCTTCCGTGCCGCCGCTGGTGAAGACGATCTCGGAAGCTTTAGCCCCCAGCGCTTTCGCCACCTGATCGCGCGCCTTGTCGACCGCCCCGCGTGCCTCGCGCCCGGCGCGGTGCGTGCTCGACGGGTTGCCGTACACCTCCGTCAAGTAAGGCTCCATCGCCGCTCGCACTTCCGGCGCGATTCTCGTCGTGGCCGCGTTGTCCAGATAGATCATGTCCATTCCCTCTGCCTCCCGCTTTTTTCGGATAGGAAAAGGGTATGTGTCAGCCACATACCCTCCGCATAGCCGCAACCGACTAGATGTAAAACATCAGATTTTCCTTGCCGAAACGCTTCTTGTCGATCAAGTCCTGCAGCGTCGTGCCGTCGAGCACGTCGTTGATGTTCTCGCGCACCTTCTCCCACAGATCGACCTGCTCCGGTTCCGGCTCTTCGACGATCAGGATCGGCCCTTCCAACACGCGCACGATGTCCCCGACGGTGATCTCATGCGGCTGCTTCGCCAGCACGTAGCCGCCGTACGCCCCGCGAATCGAGCGTACCAGACCGGAGTTGCGCAGCGGGGCGATCAACTGCTCCAGATAATGCTCCGACAGATTCTGACGCTCCGCTACCGATTTTAACGACACGGGGCCATCCTTGTGGTTCATCCCCAAGTCGATCATCAATGTGATGCCATACCTTCCTTTTGTAGACAACTTCATTTCGCGACATCTCTCCTCTCCACAAACGGCGCAAATAAGCGCTCCCCCCAGCGAATGCCCCACTGAGTCGGGTGACCGATCAAGAAGGAAAATAAGATCGTGCCGACCGCAAACGGGCCGTGTAACAGCAACCCGAGAATGACGGCCACCACTTCGATGATCGTGCGCACCCACTTGACTTGCCAGCCGGTTCGTTGCGACAGCGACAGCATCAGCCAGTCGCGCGGCCCCGCTCCCAATCGAGCGGCGACATAAAAACCGACACCCAATCCGGCGATTAAAATACCGATGATAAATTCCAATACCTGCCAATACCACTCCTGTGGCGCAGGCACAAAGTCAAAAATCCAATCGCAATACAG
>DASTWJ010000038.1:0-2614 GCA_035776695.1 Bacilli bacterium | reverse complement strand
GGGAGACCCCGTCCTGCTACGCGGAGATCACCCGGGAGGACTACGATGCGGCTGAATGAACTGTTCCTCTCGATCCAAGGTGAAACCGCCTCCGCCGGCCTGCCGACGATCTTCGTCCGCTTCACCGGCTGCAACCTGCGCTGCACCTACTGTGACACGACCTACTCCTACTACGAAGGCGACACGATCACGCCGGACGAAGTGATGGAGCAGATTCGCGCCAAGAAGGTCAAGCGCGTCTGCCTGACCGGTGGCGAACCGCTGATCCAACCGCGCGGCGAGATGCAACACCTGCTCGACCTGCTCGGGGCGGAAGATTACGAAGTGTCGATCGAAACGGACGGCTCGATCGACATCGCCAAATACACCCTGCACAAGAAGCAGCGCTTTATCGTCGACATGAAAGTCCCGTCCTCCCGCATGAGCGACAAGATGCACTGGGACAACCTGCGCCACCTCGACCCGACCCGCGACGAGATCAAGTTTGTCGTCGGCACGCGGGAAGACTACGAGTGGTGCCTGCGCTTGATCCGCGAGTACGACCTCGCCCCGGCGAAAGGCTACCGACTGATCTTCTCGCCCGTTTTTCGTGCGATCGAGCCGGAAGACCTCGTCAACTGGATCCTGGAAGACGACCTCGACGCCCGCTTCCAAATCCAACTGCACAAAATCGTCTGGGACCCGGACAAACGGGGGGTATAACCACCATGAAAAAAGCTGTCATCATCCTCTCCGGCGGTCTCGATTCCACCACCTGCATGGCCGCCGCCCAACAAGAAGGCTACGAGCTGTATCCCTTGTCCTTCTTCTACGGGCAGAAAGCAGCCATCGAGCTGGAATCGGCGAAGAAAGTCGCCGCCTTCTACGACGTCGCCGACCGCCACTTTATCGCCGATCTCAACGGCATCATCCGCGGCTCGGCCCTGACCGACGCCGACAAGGAGATTCCGAAGAACCGCGAGGAAGCGCAGACGGAGGCGGACATCCCCGTAACTTATGTGCCAGCCCGCAACATCATCTTCCTCTCGATCGCCCTGTCCTACGCGGAGGCGATCGGCGCGGAGGCGATGTACATCGGCGTCAACGCGCTCGACTATTCCGGCTACCCGGACTGCCGCCACGAGTTTATCGAGGCGTTCCAGCACGTGATCAACGTCGGCACCGCCGCGGGCGCACACGGCGAAGGCATCGCGATCAAGACCCCGCTCCAATTCCTGAGCAAAGCGGGCATCGTGCAGCTCGGCACCGAACTGGGCGCCCCGCTGCACCTCTCCCACTCCTGCTACTACGGCACCGATCCCTCCTGCGGCGAGTGCGACTCCTGCCAACTGCGGATCAAAGGCTTCCGGGAAGCAGGTGTCCCCGACCCGATCGCCTACGCGATTCCGATCGACTGGGAGGTGAAGTCCTGATGATCACGATCGACATTTCCGACGTTGCCGTCGCGCGCATCGAGAAGATGCTGCAAAAGCCCGGCAACGAAGGCTTAGGCGCACGCATCCGTATGCGCCGCGATTGAGACGGCCCCGTCTACAAATTGGCTCTGGATGAGCCAACCGACACCGACGAGATCGTCGAAGAAGCCGGCATCCAATTCCTGTTCGACGCCAAGTCCGCCCCGCTGTTCGGCGACTTGGTCATCGACTACGACAAGATGCTCGGGTTCTCCATCGAGGACGAAAGCTATTAATCGAACAGCATCAACCAAAAAAGCACAGCCCCTTTTGCCAAAAGGGTCGCTGTGCTTTTCTCTTTGCCTCTTATTCACTCGGTCGGACGATCGAGACGGCTCGATACTCCGGCCGGATATGGGCACGCAGTCGTTCGTTGACCTGCTCCACCGTCATCGCTTCCAAGATCGGGATCACGTCGAACACGTTCGCTTGGCGGGTCACATAGGTCGTGTAGTAACGAGCGAGCATCCGCGGCGAATCGTAGATCGCCAACACCTGCCCGATCATCTTGTTGCGGGCGCGGTTGAAGTCCGCTTCCGTGATGCCTTGCTCCACCACTTCTGCAAACGCCTGCTCCACCTCTTCGAGCAGTCGTTCCGGGTCTTTGCTCTTGCCGCCGAACAGCGAGTGGGAGTAGAACGGCGTCACATCATACGACCAGCCGAACGCTTTGTCCACCAGCCCCTGCTCATACAGCTTGTTGAACAGCGACGAACTCTTGCCGATCACCGCTTCCAAGCCGATCGCCGTTTGGTATTCGGTCTCCGCCATCTTCTGACCGGTCTGGCCGGCCGACGCGAGATCCTTGTAGCCGAACTGAACCTTCGGGATCGAGACGGCCATCTTCTTCTCCACCCGTGCCTCGTTTACCTCGGGCCCTTCCTCCGGCATCAGGCGCTCGACGTCCGGCTGGCGTTCGTAGTCTTTGGCCGCCTGGTTGTCCGCGATCACCTTCCCGATCTGCTCGGGGTCGACATCGCCGCAGATGACGAACGCCATGTTGCTCGGGTGGTAGAACGTGTTGTAGCACTTGTAGAGCGTCTCTTTGGTGATCTTCGAGATGCTCTCCACCGTCCCCGCGATGTCGATCGCCATCGTGTGATGCTTGTAAAACGCACGTAGCAGGTTGAAATACACCTGCCAGTCGGGGTCGTCGTCAT
>DASTWJ010000037.1:0-7431 GCA_035776695.1 Bacilli bacterium | reverse complement strand
GACCACCAACCGCGTCTACCGCAAAGCGTATCTGCCGCATGAGGCGCTGGAGATTCTGTTTGCGTCGACGGGGCAGTTTGATCAGCACTTGATCCGCAAGTTTTGCGACAACGTGGCGCTCTACCCGCTCGGCTTGACGGTGACGCTGAGCACCGGCGAGTCCGGCGTCGTCGTCGACATCAACACCAAATACCCGCACCGGCCGATCCTGCGCCTTCTGACCGATCGCGATGGGAACGACTTGACGATCCCGCAGGAAGTCGATCTGTCACAGGATCTGACCTTGACGATCACGGGGTGTGAAGAGATTCTCGGCGTGACGAACACGTAGAGGCGGAATTGGACTACTTCTTTGTTTCCTTTTTGACTTGAATCACGAGAGGATCATGGCCCGTCGGGCGGATGATCGTAGCTTGCTCCTGCCCTTGCAGGAGCTTTTGTATTTCCGAGGTGGCGGCCGACTTGGCCATTTCCAACCACGCGTAAAGCGGGCGCTCCGTTCCGTAGTACAGACGTTGGCGCACGCGGCGGAACGGCCACAGTTCGCAGCCGTTGACGAGCACGGAGGAGTCGGTGATCTCCTCGTTCAACTGCCAGTCTCCACCGAGGGCGCGGCAGACCGTCTCCCCGAGGTAGGCGCCGACCGACAGCACCAACGTGTCGCTGACCGTGCCGGGTTCGGAGATCGTCGACAGCAGTTGGTCGACGCGTTTGATGCTGGCTTCGCTGTAATCGAGTTGCAAGTCGGTCGACGCTTGACCGACGAAGATTTGGGCCAGATCGGCCAAAAGGTTCGTTGTCATGTGAGAGATCCATCCTTTCTTTGCCTTCCAGTGTAACATACCGTCCGAATCGTCATATCGTCCCCCGTCCGCGACTATAGGTAGTAATACACCGAGATCGGGTAGGGAGGGGACGTGGAATGAAAGCCTTCGACTTGGATGGCAAGGCCCGGTTCGACAAGGCGAATATGCTGGGGCGGGTCTATGGACTGCCCGAACAGATGGAGGAAGCGGTCACTTATACGAAAGGCTCCGGCGTCACCCTCGACAACCGGAACATCCGGAGCATCGTCGTGACCGGCCTTGGCGGATCGGCCGTCGGCGGCGACCTGCTTCGCTCCTACGCGGGAGACAAATGCGCGGTGCCGATCGTGGTCAACCGCGGGTATGAGTTGCCGCAGTTCGTACGAGAGGACACCCTCGTTTTTGCCGTATCGTATTCCGGCAACACGGAGGAAACGCTGTCCGCTTATGAAGAAGCGAAAAAGCGCGGGGCGCAGATCGTCGCGATCACCTCGGGCGGCGAGCTGTCCGGACGGGCGCTGGCCGACGGGTTTCGCGCCGTGCTCGTGCCGGGTGGCTTGCAACCGCGAGCGGCGATGGGGTATCTGTTCATCCCGCAAGTGGTGTTGCTCTCCGACGCCGGGATCATACCGCCGATCGGCGCCGAACTGATGGAAGCGGTCGTCTTGCTGAAAGAGATGCGCGAGAAGCTGGCCCCGACCGTACCGACGGCCGACAACCTCGCCAAACAATGGGCTCTGCGCCTGCATGGACGCATCCCGCTGATTCACGGCGCGGTCGGGCTGACCGAAGCGGTGGCGTACCGCTGGAAAACGCAGCTCAACGAAAACGCGCAATCGCTGGCCTTCGCCCACGTCTATCCGGAGCTCAACCACAACGAAGTGGTCGGCTTCGACGTGCCGGATCAACTGATCCCGCAGATGGAAGTGGTCACTTTGCGCACAGGGAAAAACCACCCCCGCATCGACCGCCGGATCGAGATCACCACCGCCGAACTGATCGAACCGACCGGATGCGGAATCTTGACGGTACAAGCGGAAGGGGAAAGCGAGCTCGCCCAGATGTTTTCGCTCCTCTACTACGGAGATTATGTCTCGACCTATCTTGCGTTGTGCTACGGCATCGATCCCTCACCTGTGGAAAAAATCGAGCGTCTGAAAAGGAAATTAGCCGACCGGTAGAGAAGTACTGGCGATGTATGTACGATCCGGTACAAAACAATCTCGATGAGCGGCAGCAGGTGATGATATGGTATCGGTCTGGTGGCTGATCGCGTGGGGCTGGCTGGCGGTTTGCAATTTGTACGGCTTTTTCCTGATGGGCTGGGACAAACGGCAAGCGAAGCGCGGCGCTTGGCGCGTCAGGGAGAGGACCTTTTTTCTTATCGCGGCAGGCGGCGGGGCACTAGGCGTTTGGCTGGGAATGCGACGGTGGCGACACAAAACGAAACACCTTTCGTTTCGCCTCGGCATTCCTTTGCTTTTCATAATCTGGGGACTAGCCCTTATGTACATTCTGGTGGCTTCCTTCCGTGCGGATGGGGCCTTTCTGTGAATGGGGGAACTGAGAGAAACGGAGGAGTGTCATGAAAGTGGTAGAAGCATTCCGTCAAGTGGCGGAAGATCAACAAGGAATCTTGCTCGAATGGATGCAAAGGCTTGCCGAGGGGGAGTACGAACTTCTGCAGCGACTCGGTGTCGATTACACGCACCGCCAAAGCGAATTATTGCTCGGGGAATATGTGGCGATGCTCGAAAAAGACCCGGATACGTTTCAACTGAAAGAAGAAGAGTTGATCGTCAAGCTCGTCGATGAGCTGTCGATGCACCTGTTGCGTCAAGGCGTGACACCGCACGCGTTCAAACCGTACATGTACGCGCTCAAGGGCGTGATCGCACGTCGGTTGAAACAACATCCCGACACCGACATCGACAACCTGTTCGACGGCTATATGGTGCTCGACACGATGATGAACAAGATCATGTACTACTATTACGAATCCTACATCTCCCGCCGCGAGCAAGTGATCCAGTCGCAGGCGATGGCGATTCAGGAGTTGTCGACGCCGGTGATTCAAGTCTGGACGGGGATTCTGGTCTTGCCGTTGGTCGGCGCCGTCGACACGCAGCGGGCGAAAGTCGTGATGGAGAATCTGTTGGCCGAAATCGTGCGCACCAAATCGCCGCACGTGATCATCGACATCACGGGCGTGCCGATCGTCGACACGGGGGTGGCCGAACGCTTGATCAAAACGGTCGATGCGGCGCGTCTGGTCGGAGCCGAATGCGTGCTGACGGGGATTCGCCCGGAAGTGGCGCAGACGTTGGTGATGCTCGGGGTCGATCTGTCGGGGATCACGACCAAAGCGACGTTGCAGCACAGCTTGTCCTATTTGCTTGACAAACAAAGGGAGCAAAGCGAACAGTCGGACGCGGCTCCCAGGGAAAAGAGTGTTTGATAAATGCAGGTACCGATTTTGAAAATGAACGATGTGTTGATCGTCACTTTGGGGAACGAAATCACGGATGAGGAAGCGATCCGGATCAAGCAGGACATCCTGGTCAAGATTCAGGACACGGGATGTGAAGGGTTGCTGCTCGACATATCCGTCGTCGACCTGATCGACAGCTTCATGGGGCGCGTGCTAAATGAAATCGCGGAGATGGCTCGGTTGATGGGCTGTCGAACGGCGATCAGCGGCATGAGCCCGCAAGTCGCGATCACCATGATCGAGCTCGGACTCAAACTCGAAGGTGTGTACACAGCCCTGACGGTCGAGCGGGGGTTTGACTGGCTGAGAAATACGTAAGACGGGAGCGTAATGCATGCAGGAGACGATTCAGATCCACAACGAAACGGATGCGATTGTTGCCCGTCAGCGAGGCCGTGACATGGCTCGACGATTAGGATTTTCCGTCGTCGATCAAACGCGGATCGCGATCAGCATTTCCGAGTTGGCTCGCAACATGATCCTCTATGCGGACCATGGGGAAGTGCTGATCTGCGAAATACGCGATCCGCAGGGAGAAGTCGGCCTGGAAGTGCAAGTGGTCGACAACGGCCCGGGGATTGCCGACCTGGAACAGGCGATGTCGGACGGATTTTCGACCTCAAACGGACTGGGCATGGGCTTGCCGGGAACCAAGCGGTTGATGGACGACTTTGTCGTCGAGACCGCACCGGGTTCCGGAACCAAAATCACCATCCGCAAATGGTTGCATGCGCGGTACATGTAGGGGAGGGGTCCTTTATCAAATTCGGAGTTGTCGTGGCACCTCTCCACGAACATGGGGGAGACGGCTATGTCGTACGCAAGTGGGAGGATCGGACCTTGATCCTCGTCGCCGACGCCTTGGGACACGGAACGAAGGCGCAGGAGACGACGACCATCCTGCTTGACTTGGTACAGGCGACGCCGCCTGTCCAATTGCGTAAACTGCTGCTCGGCTGCCATCACATGATGCGACCGACGCGCGGCGCTGCGGCCGCCTTTGTCATCATCGATCATCAGAGCCGTACCGTGACCTACAGCGGGATTGGAAACATCGCGCTCTACCACGCCACCGCCCGAGACGGAGTCACCGCCTCAAAGCGGATGGTGCGTGGCATCTTAGGCTATCGGCAAATCGTGCCGACCGAAACCACATTTCCGTACCAAGCGGGCGACCGGCTGCTGCTTTTCACCGACGGGGTGAACACCGCAGCGGCCAAAGGTCGCGACGTCTGGCACCCGCAGATCCAACAGGGGGCCCAAGCGTTGCTCGACCGATATGCCAGCGGGCAAGACGACGCCTTGCTCCTGCTGGCCGAATTCGATGCCTCGACAGACATCGAATGGACGGAAACCTGATAGAGAACACAAGAACGGTGGATACTACCCATGTGGGAGTATCCACCGTTTTTTTGTCTCTTTCCTCTACTTCCGCGTTTGACAATGTTCAGTGTATTCAGTAGAATAGCTACTGGTTTAGAATTATACTTAGGTGAATATTTTTATCGTTTATTACTCGAAAAGGAGAATCCAAATCTATGAGCCTCTTTCGCAGGAAAAGCATCGACCAACTGATCCGAACCAGCCAATCCGGCCAAACCCTCAAGCGCGAACTGGGCGCGTGGGACCTGACCATGCTCGGCATCGGCGCGATCATCGGCACGGGGATCTTCGTCCTGACGGGGACGGGAGCCGTCACCGCCGGACCGGGTCTGATCCTATCCTTCGTCATCGCGGCCCTCGCCTGCGCGTTTGCGGCCTTGGCCTACGCCGAATTCGCCTCGACCGTACCGGTCTCCGGCTCCGTGTACACCTACACCTACGCGACGATCGGTGAATTTGTCGCGTGGATCATCGGCTGGGACCTGATCCTCGAATATTCGCTGGCCGTCTCCGCCGTCTCGGCGGGGTGGTCGGGCTACTTCCAATCCTTGCTCGAAGGATTGGGCATCTCCCTGCCGACCGTCTTGACGGCCGCGCCGGGGGCGATCGAAGGCGTTACCACTTTCTTCAACCTGCCGGCCTTCCTGATCGTCATGCTGATCACCGTTCTGCTCTCGATCGGCATCAAAGAATCGACCCGCGTCAACAACATCATGGTGCTGATCAAAGTCGCGGTCGTCATCCTGTTCATCATCGTGGGCATCTCCTACGTCAAGCCGGACAACTGGCATCCGTTCCTGCCGTTCGGACTCTCCGGCGTCTTCTCGGGTGCGGCGCTCGTCTTCTTCGCCTTCATCGGCTTCGACGCCGTCGCCTCGGCGGCCGAAGAAACCCGCAACCCGAGCAAAGACCTGCCGCGCGGCATCATCTTCTCGCTGCTCGTCTGCACCGTCCTGTACATCGTCGTCACCGCGATCATGACCGGCATCGTCCCGTACATGCAATTCGAAGGCATCGACCACCCGGTCTCCCTCGCCTTGCAAGTCGCGGGTCAAGACTGGGTCGCAGGCTTCATCGACTTGGGCGCGATCCTCGGCATGACCACCGTGTTGCTGGTCATGACCTACGGCCAGACCCGCATCCTGTTCGCCATGTCCCGCGACGGTCTGTTGCCGAAACTGTTCTCCAGCGTTCACCCGAAATACAAAACACCCTACGGCTCCACGTGGCTGGTCGGCATCATCGCCGGACTGGTCGGCGCCCTGGTCCCGCTGGGCCAACTGGCCGAACTCGTCAACATCGGCACCCTGGCGGCGTTCACCCTGATCTCGATCGCCGTCCTGATCCTGCGCCGCACCGAACCCAACCTGAAGCGCGGCTTCAAGTTGCCCTTCATGCCGGTGATCCCGCTGCTGGCCGTCGGCTTCTGCGTCTTCCTGATGGTGCAACTCTCCCTCATCACCTGGATGGCCTTCCTGATCTGGCTCGTCATCGGTCTGTTCATCTACTTCGGCTACTCCCGTTCCCGCTCCGAACTCAACCGCACCCGCTGATGCGCTCCGCACATCCAAGACCTCTCCCGCCACGGGAGAGGTCTTTTCTCCTTTCAATAGAAAGCTCCCAACTTGGTGATACTACCCGAAGAACCCAACCCAAACAGGAAAAAGAGGTGTACACTATGCGAGCGGCCAAATGGATCGCACTCAGTCTCTCCGTCCTTTTTGTCACAAACACCATGACCGCCTGCAGCGTCCTGCGCACCCCCTTTGAGCGGCAAAAAATAGCGGAAAACGGCGGCACCGCCAAAAAGAAAAACGAAGCCGAAGCCTCCAGCGTCGGAGGAGGGGGCGGCGACCAAGAAGGCTCCAAACAAGGAGGCCAAGCCAAAACCGCCGCCAAAAAAGACCCCAAACAACAAATGGCCGACCGTGAAAAAGCGGAAGGCAGCAAAATCCCCGACAAAAGAGCCTCCGAAAGCCTCGGCCAGAAAAAAGAGCGTGAACAAGGGCAAGGTCTCTTCTACGTCGTCCCGCGCATGCTCGATGACACCCGCGACGACGCCTACTACGACGAACCACAGCGCGACCTCGCCCAAGAGAACGCCGAACTGCGCAAAAAACTGGCCGAGCACAAGAAAGCCAACAAACCGGGCACCTTAGCGACACCGGATAAAGTTCAGGACACCGAATACCAACTCGCCTACAACCAACCCATGACCTCGGCCGTTTCGCGGCTTGAGGGAGTAGACGGAGGCACCGTCCTGCTCGACGCCAACCAAAACGCCTATGTCGCCATCGACGGCCAAGACGCCCTGCAAAAATACGTCAAAGCGCCGTTCGAAGCCGACGACCGACTGCGCGTCAAACTCGAAGGTAAAGTACCGCGCCCCTTACAAGAAGACATCGCATCCAAACTGCGCAGCATAGACCCGACAATCGGAACCGTCTACATCACCACCAATCCCGAACACGTCAAGAGTTTCCACCGCTACGCCTCCCAGATCTCGCGTGGGGAAGTTAACAGCCTCGAATCGAAGGCGTTAGCCGATCACATCAAAGACATATGGAAATGAAGTGCAGGCTAGTCATCTGCAGACAAGTTGCTCGACCACTTCGAAAAAAGGGAGTGAGTGCAGAATCGAGAGAAAGAGATATCAAGATATCTGACATCGATTCCACCACTCATACTCATGAATGTAAGAGAAATGCCTGGATAGATTGGACAATTATCCATACGAACTTATAAAAGAAG
>DASTWJ010000036.1:0-4139 GCA_035776695.1 Bacilli bacterium | reverse complement strand
CGCAGAAGCCACCGCCGCCTCCGCCTCCGCCTCCGCCGCAGAAGCCACCGCCTCCGCCGCCTCCGCCTCCGCCGCCAGCGCAGAAGAAGACGTGCTCAGCGTCATGATCGTCTTTGGAAGCACGATCGGTCGTGAACTCGCCGGTGCTCAGTCGGCGCAGTTCCTTTTTGAAATCATCCATTCTGTTACCTCCTTCAGAAGATTCACACATGCCGCAACAAAACTTGACGAGATCCCTCTCGATTCGACAGCTGTGAGATACTGTATGGTATGAAAAGGAGACAAGTTCTGTTCGCGGACCGGGGCGCTGCCGAGTAAGATTGAACTCCTGCGTACGCCCGATTTTCACTTGTTCCGTTCAGGTCGTCGATCTTGCCTTCGCTTAGGCACCACCGCCGCCTCCGCCGCCGATGCCGCCTCCGCCGCCGCCACCCCCGTTGCCAAACGAGTTGGTGTTGCGATCCGAGAGGTTTTCCTTTTCCTTGAGCAAGTTTTCCACGTTGATGTCGATTTGCAAGTTGATCGTGCCTGCGCCGCGCCGAATCCGCTTTTTGATGCGCACCGGGCGTTTTTTGCAAGAGTTGCGATGTTTGCGCGGCTTGTGAGAGGACTTCATCTTCCGTTTGCGTTTCATGCTGTCACCTCCCCGTTGTCGATTATTGACAGTCTATTCACTACGGAAAGAGAATGACAGGGACAGCCATCCAACAGCCGACCCGGACATGAAAAAAAGGCGCTGGGAAGCGCCTTTGGTCGTTACAAGTTTTTCTCGCTGAGCGTTTGGTCGCCTTTCTTGGCGATCAGGGAGATTTTCTGCGGGTAGTAGGAGCCTTTGTTCAGCTTGTAGGTGGTGTTGAGGTAGCCGATCAAGTCGGCGTGAGCGATGCCGGAGATCGTGCGCACGGCGATGATCTCTTTGACGCCGTCTCCGTCGATGTCGGCGATGCGGAAGTCGGAGATCGGGTCCACCCACGGGCGGATCTTGTGCAGCGCTTTCTCCCGCTCGTCGCTCGTCTTGTAGCTTTTGTAGTTGTCGGGGTCGAGCGGGATCACCCCTTGCAGGCCGGAGACGATGTCGCGGAACTTGACTTGGTAGTTGCCGATGTACTGTTGCTCGACTTTGCCGTAGTGCTGCTGGTCGCATTCGAACATCTGCCAATAGCCGCCATCGTAATGACGGAAGATGTTCAGGCCGGATGCTCCGCCGCTGCCTGAGCCGCGCCGAAAGACGAGAATCTCCGGCACGCCGTTGCGGTCGAGGTCATCGACTTTCAGGTCGGCTAGGGCATAGTAGATTTTTTTCGTGTCGAAGGAAAACTGCGGCTCTTTGTTGATCGCGAGAATCCATTGGAGCGGCTTGCGGTCGGCGTCGTTCTTCTGGAGCAGGGTGATCGTCTCCGGCTTGCCGTCGGCGTTGATGTCCGCGCGGATCTCCTTGATCGTCTGTTCGTTGGGCTGTGACGGCTGAGTCGGGGCGGCGGGGATGGCCGGCGGATCGCCGACGGTCGGCACGGAACCGCTTCCGGCTACGGAGAGGCTGAGCAGAGCGACGAGGCTGAGGACATAGAACATTTTCATAAGGGCATTCTCTTCCTTTCGAAAAAGGTTACACCAGTACAATCCCCTCAAGTTGTTCAAATAATGAACGCAAAAGAAAAAAAGACGACCCGATGTGGGCCGCCTGATCGCTACGGTTGCGAAACGCTCGTGGAGTCCGCGTCTGTTGTCTTGTCAGTAGTTGCGTTAGTAGTTGCGTTCGTAGTAGTGTCAGTGTTTGTTTCGGTTGCCGTATCAGTTCCGTTTCCGGTCGCCGCCACGATGCCGAGCTTCACGTCGATCTCCGGCGCCAAGCGGCTCATCAATGTCGCCATCTGGGCGCGGGTGGTCTTACCTTGCGGAAGGAAGTAGCCTTCGCGCATCCCGTTGATGATCCCGTGCTGCTGCATCGCGAGGATGTCGCCGTACGCCCAATCGTCCGGCTGCACGTCCGCGAACGGGCTTTGCTCCACCTCGTCCGCCTGATACGCCATCAAGCGGGTGAACATCGCCGCGATCTGCTCGCGGGTGACCGGCGCGTTCGGGGCAAATGTCGTCGGCGTGGTGCCGTTGATGATCCCGTGTTCCTTGGCGAGATCGATCTCCTTTTTGCCCCAGAAGGTCGTCGCGACGTCGGTGAAGCCGGATGCGGCCTGCGGTTCGGTCTTGTCCAGACCGAGGGCGCGCACCAGCGTCACCGCCGCTTCGGCGCGGGTCATGTCGCGATCCGGCGCAAACGTCGCCCCGCCCAGGCCGACCATCCAGCCGCGCTCCGACACGTTCAGGATATACGATTCCGCCCAGTGTGCGGCGGTGTCCTTGAAGAACGTGCCGTTCAGCCATTGGCCGTAGTACTCCCACATGTCGGCACTCTCCTGACTCAAACTCCACGAGCCGGTGCCTTTCAGGTTGTATTGTTCCACGAGTCGCAGTTTCGCTTTCAGCGACTGCTCGTTTTCATACCAGATCTCATAGGTGCCCGGCGTAAAGGTATGCGTCCCGATCTTCGTGTCCGTCGTCACATGGAGCGTCGCTTTCGGCGACTGGGCCACGCTGTCGTACGTGACCGTGCCGTGCATCGCCTCGATCGCCTTGTCCACGTCTTTGTCTGAGAAGCCGACGCCTTTGCTCGAACCGTCGGTCTTCCAGTAGCGGCCGTAAAACGGCAAGCCGAGGACGATCTTCTGCGACGGCACCTGATGGTCGAGCGCATACTGAATCGACTTTTCCACAAACGGCATCGACGCAACCGGCCCCGGCGTCGGATCGCCCGCCCAGTTCTCGTCATACGCCATGATCATCAGAAAGTCACTGACCTGCGCCAAGCCGGCATAATCGTACGACCCGTGCCAGCCCGTCTTCCAATCGTTCGGGTTGGCGGCGACGGCGATCGAGACCTGCTTGTCGCGCGGCAGTTTCTCGCGCAGCACGCGCAGGAAGTCGGTCAAGCTGTCGCGGGACTCCTCATTCAAGCCTTCAAAGTCGACGTTCACCCCGTCAAGACCATACTGCTGCACGGCCGCCGCGATCTGTACCGCCAAGTCGTTGCGCTTGGACAGGGCCAATTCGCCGAGATCGCGTTTCCAGTCGTTCGTCACATACGGCACGACCTTAATCCCCCGCTTGTGCATCTCCCCGATAAACGCCGTGTTCGTCAGCAGTTTCGAGGTCAGCTTCAGCGTCCCGTCTTCGTTCAATTCAAAATAATTCGGTGACACCACGTTCAGTGCGCCTTGCGTGTTGTCCACCATTTGCACATACGAGCTCGTCTTGCCGAAATACAGATAGGACATCTTGTATTTGCCATCGGCTGCCTCCGCGTGTTGCGCCGTGCCGATGCCGCCTAGTAGCATCGCACCCGCCAACACGCGCGAGAGCAGCAAAGTGCCCCACTTGTTCACCGCGTCTCCCCCGTTCTCCTAAGTCTCCTTCTATCAGTCTATCAACGTTTGATCGCTAGGCTCAATCGGTAATTTTTCCCCCATGCAAAAACACGCCCTCAGACCTAGACGGTCCGAAGGCGTGCGGGATGGTTCTTGGCACGAACTATTTGTGCAAAAGAAGGTGTTGCAAGCCGTTCAGGAAGCGGTCGACTTCCTCCAGCGAGTTATACGGGGCAAGGCCTGCACGCACCCAACCGCCGCTCTCGGTGATCCCCAGCACAGCGGCCAACGTCGAGGCGTAGAAATGTCCTTCCGCGACGAAGATCGAGTGCTCCTCCGCCAAGTATTGGCAGACTTCCAGTGGGGTGAAGCCGTCCAGTTGGAAGGCGATCGTCGGCGTTTTTGCCACCTCTGGCGGCGCTTGAAACAGCCGGATGCCGGGGAGAGTCGCCAGTCCTTCGCGCATCTTGTCGGCGAGCAGGGACTCGTAGGCGTGAATGTGGGCAAACGCGTCGACCAACCGCTCGCGGCGGGTCTCCCCTTCGCCCAGCGAGGCGATGAAATCGATGGCGGGGGCGATGCCGGCCAGCCCTTCATGGTTCTGCGTGCCCGTCTCCAACTTGTCGGGGATGAAGTCGGGCGCCGGTTGCAATTTATAGGGAGTGAGCGACTCGAACAAGCCTTCGCGCACGACGGCGATGCCGATATGCGGGCCGAAGA